>CAJVYZ010000363.1 GCA_913009915.1 uncultured Gemmatimonadota bacterium
CAGAACGGCACCTGGAGAGCAGCCAGGTGGAGAATGTGGGTGATTCCCTCTTCGTCTACGACCTGTTCCACGGTGGCGAGATCGCGGATGTCGCCTTTTCGAGCGACCAGCCCGGCCAGTTGTGTGTCATCGAGCACGAGGCGAATGCGATGCCTGTCATCGCTCACGTCGAACGCGACAACCGGGGTGC
The DNA here is from genome assembly GCA_913009915.1 of uncultured Gemmatimonadota bacterium. Lineage (GTDB taxonomy): Bacteria > Gemmatimonadota > Gemmatimonadetes > Gemmatimonadales > GWC2-71-9 > N074bin45. The sequence continues at coordinate 191 of CAJVYZ010000363.1, forward strand.
CTTCTCGGACAAGCGCGGCAACCGCCCATGCGCCAATACAGCCGCCCGACCCGGTCACGAGGAACCTCTCATCGTCCATTTTCGCTCCTTTGCGTATGCGAATTTTTCGGCCCGCCAAGAGAACCCGACGGGACCTCGCCGAATCGTATATAATCTGCGGACCGGTCGCTCTCCGGTCTCACACATCGGGAGTATGGCCACCGAGCGGGTAGAGGGAGGTTTCCTGCATGGGCAATTCGTGGATGAGGGAAGAGTTCGGCCAAGAGGTCGCACAACTCGCCGAGCAGTACGAGGCAAAAAAGATCAATCGTCGCGACTTCATGAAGCGACTCGGCATGGCCGGAATCGGAGTGACCGCTGCGGCGACCATCCTTGCCGCATGCGGAGGGGGCGACGATGCGGGCACGCCGACCACGGCCGGAGCCGCGGCTGCTCCGACGACCACAGAAGGTCCGATGCAGCCGGTGACAGGGGGCACCCTGCGTGAGGGTTACAACCGGGACGTGTCGAAGCACGACCCGCTCACGACAAACTGGTACGACCCGGCATTTTTTGCTATCTACGAGGCGATCCTCTCCAACGACCCGAGCGGGGCCACCGTGCCACAGTTCGCCTCGGACTTCTCCGTGTCGGACGACGGGCTCGAGTACCGCTTCACGATCCCCGAGGGCAAGCTGTCGCATTCTGGCGGAACCATCGATGCCGAGATGGTCGCCGAGTTCTATCGCGCCGTCCAGGAGTTCAGCTTCATCGCTGGCCTTGCCGCCCCGGTCGACACCTATGACGCTGAGGGCAACGAAGTCGTCGTGAAGATGAAGAACGCCTGGATAGGCGCACTCGGTCCGCACAAGACCGGGTACTGGCGGATCATAAACATCAATACCTGGAAGGAGTCGACCCTCACCGATGAAGGCGAGATCAACGTCGAGTCCACCTATGGCACCGAGTTCGCAGACGGTACCGGGCCCTTCACCCACGAGGAGTGGGTGCCTGGCAGCCATGTGCTCGTCAACCGGTGGGAGGACTACCCTGGTACCCAGACACCGTTCTTGGAGAACAAGGGCAAGGCGTACTTGGATGCGATCCGCTGGACGGTGATCACTGAGTCCGGCCAGCGAGCCACCCAGCTGGAGAACGGTGACATCGACACCCTGATTGGTCCTGCTCCACAGGACATCAGCCGGCTGGAGTCGAACTCGGACTTAACCACCATCCGACATCCGGAATGGTCTGGCTACCACCTGGCGATGAACCGGGACTACGACGAGTTCTTTGGCGACGTGCTCACCCGCCAGGGTCTGTCTCACGCCTTGGACCGGCAGGGAATGGTCGACGCCATTCTCTTTGGCAACGGCGCGCCAACCCTCGGGCCATTCCCGACGACCGACCGCCAGTACGAACCGGCTGTCGAGGAGTTCAACCAATTCGACATCGATCTGGCGAACCAGAAACTCGATGAGGCCGGCTGGGTACTCGGCGCCGATGGAGTTCGGGAGCGTGCCGGCTTCAAATTCGAGTTCGAGTACCTGGTCGAGGACGAGACCGTGCAGAAGGCAGTCGCGGAGGCGGTTGCCCAGCAGTTCTCGGTGGTCGGGGTCGATGCGCAGCTCAATGTCGTCGACCGTGCCGTAGCCTTCGAGTTCCAGAGTGGCGAAGGTCGAGACGCGGCCCCCATGTCGCTGTTCTTCTGGCTCTGGCCCATCCCGTTGGACGTGCTCATTCTGTTCGGAGGATCGCAATTCATTCCGGTGCCCAACTTCTCCCATGCCGTGGAGCCGAGAATCGACGCTGCGATAGAAACCTGGCTCGCCTCGGCCACCGACGCCGAAGCACAAGCGGCATCCTCCGAGTTCCAGCTCGCCTGGGCGGAGCAGCTGCCGTACCTGCCGATAATGAACCAGAACGCCACGTTCGTCCACAATAACAAGGTGCACGGGTGGCAGCCCTTCGTGTGGAATCTGTACCCGTACTACAACGACACGTGGATCGAGGCCTAAGCCGGATTCGTGAATAGGGGAAGGTGTCGCATTGCAACACCTTCCCCTATCTCTTGAGAGAGTTGCCGCATGAAGAAGCTGGCCGCACGCGCACGCCACATGCTGGTGATTCGGCTGGTCTCGTCCGTGGTATTCCCCCGGCTGGCCGGCGGTGATGTTTCTCCTTCGGGACTGTGTCGCCACGAGCGCGGAAAAGTGGCATAGGTATGGGGTCTCGTGATCTCCCCAGGCACAGGCAGCCCCTGAACTCCATGAGGCAGCTTGCCGCGCGCAGGCCTTGGCAACTCGCTCGCCAACATCACCTAGGTCGCTGCCAACCCACAGCTGCGAAGGGCACGAGGAAAGGTTCGTACAATCTGCCGCGAAAGGAGGGTGCCCGTTGGTAGCCGAGCAGACGTCCACACACATCGAGGAATGGAACCGGCAGCTCGCAGAATACGAGGAAAGCCAGCACGTCGACGGGTTCAAGCGGGTCCTATCGCGAATGCGAAGGAACAAACTGCTCGTGCTTGGCAGCGCCCTAGGCCTAGTCCTGCTCGGCGCAGGCATCTTTGGTCCGTGGATTTCCGGCGTCAACTACACCGCCCAGAACTTCCAAAAGACGCATCTCCCTCCAGGGAGCGAGGGTTACCTCCTTGGCAGCGATGGTCTTGGACGGGACATCGCCGTCCGGCTCTTCATGGGCCTCAGAGTCAGCCTCATCGTGGCCGCCGGCGTCACGGCCTTGGCGCTCGTCGCCGGGATCGTGCTCGGAATGGCAAGTGGCTTCCTCGGTGGCTGGACCGACCGTGGCATTCGCGGGGTCGTTGACTTCGTCTGGGGCTTCCCTCTCATCCTTGTCGCGGTGCTCTTCGCCGGAGGGCTCGGCGAGGGGTTGTTCCCAGTGATCCTGGCGGTTGGCCTGGTCAACACCGCGGCAATCGCCCGTGTGGTACGTGGCGAAGTGCTGGCGCTGTCCGAAAAAGAGTTCATCGAAGCCGCCAGGGCGGGCGGGCTTTCGACGTTCCGCATCATGTGGCGTCACATCTTCCCCAACATCCTCGCGCCGGCGTTGGTCCTCGCCTCCTACTACGTCGCAGTCGCAGTCATCGCCGAGGCGGCGCTCTCCTTCATCGGCCTCGGTGCACAGCCCCCCACCCCCAGCCTTGGCCAGATGGTCGCCGACGGGCGGAACTTCCTCCGGCTCAATCACTGGGAGTCGACGCTCCCAGGCATCACAATCGTCATCCTCGTGCTGTCGGTGAGCCTCATCGGCGACGGGCTCCGAGATGTCTTCGATCCGCGCCTCCGCCACGAGGCCAAAGGAATCGACCGGGAATGAAGAGGCTCGCAGCTCGGACCATGTACACGCTTGTGGTGCTCATCCTGTCGTCGGTCGCTGTGTTCTATGCGATTCGGCTGTCTGGCGGGGATGCAACTGCCGCCCGACTCCCGGCCTCCGCTTCCGCGGAGGACCGTGAGAACTTCCGCGAGACACTGGGACTCAACGACCCGATCTACGAGCAATATTTCCGCTACATGGGCCGCGTGCTGACCGGCGACCCGGGGAACTCCCTCACCAACAACGCCCGGATTGCCACGCTGCTGAGGGAACACGGCAAGAACAGCCTGATCCTTGGGGCTGCGGCCTTCGGACTCGTCTTCACAATCGGGATCCCGCTTGGCATCCTCGCCTCGATACGACGCAACACCTGGTGGGACAGTGGGATCATGACATTTTCCGTAGCGGGTATGGCCGTGCCCAACTTCTGGCTCGCCCTCCTCGCGGTCTGG
>CAJVYZ010000364.1 GCA_913009915.1 uncultured Gemmatimonadota bacterium
GTTGTTAGGTTTTTTTTTTTTCAAGCAGAAGACGGCATACGAGATATATCAGTGTGACTGGAGTTCAGACGTGTGCTCTTCCGATCTCCGTTTCGACGCCGCCGGGCGCTACCTGGGGTTCGATGAAACCTCGCCTTTGGCTCGGGCCGGGGGCAAAGAGGACGTGCTTCGAGACTGGGGCAGGGAAACCCCGGGCCCCAGGATGCTGATCGGGGACGGAGCCACCGACCTCGAGGCCAAGGACGCGGTGGACCTGTTCGTGGCCTATGCCGGTGTGGTCAGCCGGCCCGCCGTCGTAGCCGGCGCAGACGTAGTTATCGACGAGCCTTCGCTCGAGCCAATCCTCCAGCTGGTACTCGGACACCCCGAGGGAACGTTCTTCAAGCGGGAAACATCATCATGACCACCGAAGCATCGAGTATCCCTTCCGTAGCCGACAGCCGACAGCCGACCGCCGACAGCCAATTCGGCCGCTTCTTCCTCCCCGGTCCCACCGAGGTGCGCCCCGAAATTCTAGCCGCGCAGACCCGGCCCATGATCGGCCATCGCGGCACCGCCATGGTGGAACTCATGGCCGACTTGCAGCCGGGTCTCCAGCGTCTGTTTCGCACCCAGCGGCCAGTGTACCTGGCGGCATCCTCGGCCACCGGCTTCATGGAAGCGGCCATTCGCAACTGCGCCATGGAACGCGTGCTCGCCCTGGTGAACGGCGCCTTCAGCGACCGATTCCGCAAGATCGCCGAGTCGAACGGCCTGGCGGTCGATGCGTTGGAGGTGCCTTGGGGAGAGATCCACGACCCCGGCATGGTGGCCGACAAACTCCGGACCGCGGACTACGATGCCGTCACCGTGGTCCACTCCGAGACTTCGACCGGGGCGCTCAATCCCATCGAGCAACTGGCAGCCGTGGCCCACGATGCTGGAGACGTGGTGCTGCTGGTCGACAGCGTCACCGGACTGGCCGGTGTCCCGGTGGAGTCCGACGCCTGGAGCCTGGACTTCATCCTGACGGGATCCCAGAAGGCCTTGGCACTCCCGCCGGGGTTGGCACTCGGCGTGGCCCAGCCGGGCGCTCTCGAACGGGCCCGCCGCAAGACCAACCGGGGGACCTATTTCGATTTCCTCGATTTCGAGAAGAACGTCGCCAAGAACCAGACACCCAACACGCCGCCGCTCTCCCTCCTCTACGCGCTGCAGGCGCAACTGGAGTGCATCGATCGGGAAGGTGTCGCCGCACGCTGGCAACGGCATCAGGCCATGGCCCAGCGCACCTGGCAGTGGGTCGACGCCATGAACCAGCGGGGTGTGGCCCTCGAGGTGCTCGCGCCACCAGGTGGACGGTCTCACACGGTCACCTGCATCATGCTCCCCGACGGCATCGCCGGCCCTGAGGTCACGGCGGCCATGTCGGAGCGCGGCTACACCATCGGCGGCGGCTACGGCAGGCTCAAGGAGCGCGCCTTCCGCATCGGCCACATGGGCGATCACACACTCGAAGAATTGGAGTCCCTCTTGGGGCACCTGGAAGAGGCCTTGCTCAAGTGAACCACAGGTACCGAGTACTCATTGCCGACAAGATCACCCCCGAGGGCCTGACCCCGCTGGAAGACGACGAGCGCTTCGAACTCGAGCGGCGCATCGGGTTGGACCAGGCGACCCTGGCCGACGCCCTGGTCGACTTCGACGCCGTCCTGGTGCGGAGTGCCACCAAGATATCCGCCGAAGCCTTGGCCAAGACCGAACGCCTCAAGGTCATCGGGCGGGCCGGCGTCGGGGTGGACACCATCGACGTGGCCGCTGCCACCAAGAAGGGCATCCCGGTGCTGAACGCACCCACGGGCAACACCACATCGGCCGCCGAGTTGACGTTCGCCCTGTTGATGGCGCTTGCCCGACGGATACCCGCGGCCGACCGGTCGATGAAGGCGGGAGAGTGGAACCGAAGCCAGCTCGCCGGCACCGAGTTGTCCGGCAAGACCCTGGGCCTCGTCGGGGCCGGCCGCGTCGGCGGCGAAGTGGCGCGACGGGCCCGGGCGTTCGGCATGCGCGTGCTGGTGTACGATCCCTATCTGACAGACGAACAGGCGGAGCGACTGGGCATTACCCGAGTGGAACTCGATGAGGCGCTGAGTCAGGCCGATTTCGTCTCGATCCACGTACCGCTGACGGACTCGACCCGAGGGTTGATCGGCCCCCGGGAGCTCAGCCTCATGAAGCCCGGCGCCATGCTGGTCAACGCGGCACGCGGTGAAGTGGTGGACGAGGCAGCTCTGGTGGACGCCCTCACCCAGAACCACTTGGGCGGCGCCGCGCTCGACGTCTATGCCACGGAGCCGCTCCCGGAAGATCACCCGCTGAGGCAACTCGACAACATCATCCTCACCCCACACCTCGGTGCCTCGACCGGCGAGGCCCAGCGGAGTGTTGCCCTGGAGATCGCCGAGGGTGTGCGAGACGCGCTGCTGCGGGGAGACCTGTCGCGCGCCGTCAATGCGCCGTCGATCGGGGGCGATGAGATGCAGCGCCTGAGGCCCCTGCTCGATCTGACCACCAAACTCGGCCGGGTGGCGCGTACCCTGGCCGGAGGCCCCATCCAGAGGGTCGAACTTCGCTATGCCGGCGACCGGGAAAACGTTCTGCGGCCGCTGTCGGCTGCCGCGATGATCGGTCTCCTGACCGACGTGGTCGGGCGCCAGGCGGTCAACTTCGTCAACGCGCTTCACCTCGCCAGCGAGCGCGGATTAAAACTCGAGCGGGTTCGCGCCGACCGGATGCAGGCGTACGGCGAGTACGTCACCATCACCGTCTCGGGATCAGATTCCCAGTTTAGAGTCGCCGGCGCGATGCTGAGCCAGGAACATCCCCGGATCGTGCGCCTGGGAGACTACTACGTCGACGTGGTTCCATCCGGATGTCTCGTCATCCTGCGAAACCAGGATGTGCCCGGCGTGGTGGGCAAGGTGGGCACACTGTTGGGGGAAGCCGGCGTCAACATCGCCGAGTACCATCAGGCGCGCCACGAACGCGGCGGCGAGGCCTTGGCCGCAATCAGAGTCGACCAGCCGCTCGACGAGTCACTCATCGACCAACTGGCGGCAGCCCCGGAAATCGTCGAAGTATCCCAGGTAGACCTCCGGGAGTAGCACCATCGGGTTTCCGGGGTAGAATTTAAGAGGAGGCTGGACGAGATTTCCGAATTACCACAATTCCATCAACCGCCCTCGCCGCCCCCGCTGCCCCCGCCGCCCTCGCCTATATGTCCCCCACTCTCACAGCCCTCGCCGTCGTCGCCGTCGGTTACATCCTGGCCTATGTCGTGTTCGACAGGCTGCGGGACACCTTCGGCTATGTGGGTGGGGCAGAGTATCTCATCATCGGGGTCCTCCTCGGACCTCACGTCACCGGCTTGCTCCGGGAAGATGTAATTCGTGACCTGACACCAATCATCAGCCTGGCGTTGGGCTGGATGGGGATGCTGCTGGGAAGCTATTTCCGGCTCCCCACCATGGCGCTCATTCCATCCACCCATGTGTCGATGGCGTTCGCCGAGGCGACGGCCACGTTCGGCATCGCGCTGGCGGCCACGCTGGCCATGTTCCATTGGGTGGTGGGACTGGCCTGGCCGCAGGCGGCTATTCCCGCCGTGACCCTGGCCGCCATCGCCACCCTGAGCGCCCCCGCAGCGATCGATGCCTTTGCCAGAAAGGGGATGGGGCCCAGCCGGCTGTTCCCGGTGCTGCAACTGACCGCACGGGTGAACGCCCTGGTCGGAGTGACGGCGTTTGGCCTGGTACTGGCCATCCTTCACCAGGGCGAGGTGGCCCAATCGGTCCGGCCGCCAACGGCGACGGAATGGGCGGTCATCAACGTTGCCGTCGGGGTAGCCAGTGGCATCCTGTTCCACCTGTTTCTCGGCCCCCGAGAGGGAGTCGGCAGTGACGACGACAAGAGATCGGAAG
>CAJVYZ010000365.1 GCA_913009915.1 uncultured Gemmatimonadota bacterium
GCAGGACAATACCGCCGCGCTCTTCGGCATCGCGGCACAGGTGCTGGCCAGTCTCGTCACGGTCATCATCGTCGCCGTTCGCTGACGGGTTCGCTCCAATGGCCCAGCCAGTGATGCTGTGCTATGGCACGCGTCCCCAGGTAATCAAGGCCGGCGTGCTGCGACAGGCGCTGGCCGCCAACCACCACGTCGTGGCCGTGGACACCGGCCAGCACTACGACTACGCCCTCAACCGGCTCCTCTACCAACAACTCGGTGTCGATCACCCCGATTGCACACTGGAGGTCGGGTCGGCGGGACACGCTGAACAGACGGCGCTCATCCTCCAGCGGTGCGAACAGGTGATCCTGGAGCACACGCCGGCGTTGGTGATCGTCATCGGCGACACCAATTCGACGCTGGGGTGCGCCCTGGCGGCCGCCAAGCTGAGAATTCCGGTGGCCCACGTTGAAGCCGGACTCAGGGCCAAGGACAGCCACATGGCCGAGGAAATCAACCGCCGGGTGGTGGATGCCTTTGCCGACCTGCTGTTCACCCCCTCGGCCGCGGCCACCGCCCGGGTCAACCAGGAGCGTACCGACGCGCTAGTGGTCGAGAGCGGCGATGTGGCCCGGGACGTCTTGGAGCGCCAACTGGCCAGCCTCCCGGCCGCGGTTACAGCTTCGTCCGCGGCCGTGGGCGACTATGTCTACGCCACGCTGCACCGGGCGGAACTGACCGATGACCCTACCCGATTTCTGAGCGTGCTGGCTGCTCTCGACTCCCTCCCCTACCCGGTCGTCCTCCCGCTCCATCCCAGAACCAGTACAGCCCTCGAAGCGGTGGCACCCGGTCGTAAGTGGACCGGCGCCTTACGGCTGGGATCTGCAGTGGGTTATCACGAGAGTCTGGCACTGTGCCGCCAGGCCACTGTGGTCATTACGGATTCAGGCGGAGTCCAACGGGAAGCGTACTGGCTGGGAACGCCGTGCATCACCCTGCGGGCCGAGACCGAGTGGAAAGAGACCGTCGATGAGAACGCCAACGCAATTCTCGACCCGGCAACGGGGCTGTCACAGCTTGCGTCACTGGTCGAACGGCAACGAAGTCGGCGGGCCGAGGGATGGAATCGGGATCACTATGGTACGGGCAACGCCGCTGGCATCGTCGCCGCCGAGGTCAGGCGCTTTCTGGGAGCTTCAGGGAGCTAGCTGACCAGCTCGACCTCGGTTTCGTCCTGATCGATGACGACGGGAGCCGTAAGGGGACGGAAATCGGGCACCAGCCGCTGGAGGAGTGCCAGAAGATCCTCATCGGCGGCACCGCCCTTGGCCGAGACCACCAGCGCCTCAAGCGCCGTTTCGAGGCCGAACGGTAACGGGGCGTACTTGGCCCGAAGCACTTTAGGATGCTCGGTACGCTCGGCGTTCTCTTCACTGAAGAACAACTCCTCGTACAGTTTCTCGCCCGGGCGCACGCCGCTGAAGCGAATCTCGATATCCTCGCCCAGGGTCAACCCCGAAAGGCGGATCATATCCGTGGCTAGATCCACGATCCGCACAGGCTCACCCATGTCCAGAACGAACACCTCACCTCCGGTGCCCATGGCACCCGCCTGGAGCACCAAGGCCACGGACTCGGGAATGGTCATGAAATAGCGCCGCATTTCCGGGTGCGTCACCATGACCGGGCCCCCGGATCTGATCTGCTGGAGGAACGTTGGCACCACGCTCCCACGGCTCCCCAGAACATTGCCGAACCGAACGGCCACGAAGTTCCGCTGGTGGAGATCGGCGATCTCCTGCACGATCTGCTCGGCGACCCGCTTGGTGGCACCCATCACGTTGGTGGGACGCACCGCCTTGTCCGTGGAGATCATCACCAGGTGCTGCACGCCCTGTCCCGCCGCCAATTCCGCCACGTTCTTGGTACCGAGGACGTTATTGGTGACCGCCTCCACCACATTGCACTCCATGAGCGGCACGTGCTTGTGCGCCGCGGCGTGGAACACGGTATGCGGCCGGTACCGGTCGAACACCTGGTGCAACCGATCCCGATCCCTCACGTCGGCGATGATCGGCACGAATTCGGTATCGGGATAGCGCGGCTCGAGTTCGTGCAGGATATCGAAGATCGAGTTCTCTCCGTGCCCCAGCAGCAGCACGCGCCGCGGGGTCAGGCGGCTGAGCTGACGGCACAGCTCGCTCCCGATCGACCCACCGGCGCCGGTGACCAACACGGTCTCGCCGGTGGCCAAACTGGCCAGCCGTTGGATGTCCACCTGGACGGTATCCCTCCGCAGGAGGTCCTGGATCTCGATCGGTCGGAGGTTGGCAATCGTCACATTGCCCGCCAGGATGTCGTACATCGCCGGCACTGTCCGCGTCTTGACCCCGGTGTGCTGGGCGGCCCGGAGGACCTTCCGGACCACGCCCCCCGGCGCCCGCGGCATGGCGACGATCACCTCGGCAACCTCGTACCTCTCGATCACCCTGGCGATATCCGCCAACGTGCCCAGCACCGGGAGGTTGAGCAGCTTGTGCCCCTGCTTGAGAGGGTCGTCGTCGACGAACCCGATCGGCGCCAGCCGCAGCTGCGGATGTCCGAGTAATTCCCTCGTGATTAGCTCCCCGGCGGCGCCCGCTCCTACGATGAGCACCCGGAGGGCATCTTCCGCGCGGCGCCGCGGCGGGCGCCGGGCCAGCACCCGCACCAGCAGCCGCGGCGTGGCCACGAAAGCCATGGTCATGAACGCGTCCATGAACAGGACGGAAAGCGGAACCCGGGAAACGGTGAGTCCCAGCCCGGGGAGGATCAGGCCACCGACCGCGAAACTGAGCGCGGCGGCTATGGCGCTCGCCCCGAGGATGTCCTCTAGTTCGGCTACGCCAGCGTGGCGCCAGATGCGCCGGTAGAGGCCCTGCCAATAGAACACGCCGAGTTTGAGGGGGATGACGCTGGCGGCGAACAGCAACGCCGTGTTGTGTTGAGCATTGGGCCAGACCCAACCCTCGAAGCGGATGGCGAAGGCGAGGATGACACTGCCGAACAGCAGGAGCGCATCGCTCGCCAAGAGATATCGATTCCTGAGTCCGTTTCGCTGCAGATTGGTCATGGCCTGCCAGGTGGGGTTTGACTAGGCATCGATGCAAAAGAAAGGGGGTTTGGCTGAGCGTGTCAAGGCAATATCAGAAAACGAGTTAGGCGCTCCTAGGAGCGAGACCGCCGCGAGGACCCGCCGTCCTCTGGCTGCGGATGAGTTTGAGAGTCACGATGCGATGCTGAGAGGCCGAGTCCTCAGGAAATCATGGCGTCCGGACTCGGTTCAAACTCCGCGTCGGTGACATCGTATTCACCGTCGGCGAATCCAAGGCGCACCACTCCAGCTGCAGGGTACGGGTCCGCAGAAGCAGGTCTGCCGGCCCATATCCGGAGCCGTCCGTTCGCACGTTCGACAAAAGCCCCAGGGTAAGGCCGCGTGGTTGCTCGGACCAGGCGGTCCACCTCGACCACACGCATCGTCTCACGGATCTCGCCGTCATCCGGGGTTCGGCCTTTCCAGTACGTCGCCCGCGACTCATCCTGCGGGATGGGTTCGAGGATACCGGCCTCCAGCCCGGGCCAAACTTCACGGATTGCGGTTCGGTGTGCGTCGGAAACCTTGCTGTACAGGGTGGTGGCTGTCTCGTCAGGAGCAACAGAGAACCCCGCTTGGTAGAGAATGGGCCCGGAGTCGACCCCCTCATCGAGCTGGAACATGGTAACGGCTGATTCTTCGAGGCCCTTGAGAATGAGATCGGAAGAGCACACGTCTGAACTCCAGTCACACTGATATATCTCGTATGCCGTCTTCTGCTTGAAAAAAAAAAAACAAAAAGTAAAGACACAAATAAGACACAAACATAGATTAATTTGTGAGACATAGTCTCACGTAATAATCACATCACTCAACCAACCAG
>CAJVYZ010000366.1 GCA_913009915.1 uncultured Gemmatimonadota bacterium
AATGATACGGCGACCACCGAGATCTACACTCTTTCCCTACACGACGCTCTTCCGATCTTGTACGGTCTGGGCGACAAGGACAACTTCTGGCAGATGGGTGACACGGGCCCCTGCGGTCCGTGTTCGGAGATCTTCGTCGATCTCGAGTGGCGTCCGGGCGACAAGCCGGCCGAGTTGCCGCAGGCGGAGTTCGAGGCTCAGGCCGAGGCGGGTCGGTTCCTGGAAATCTGGAACCTGGTGTTCATGCAGTTCGACCGGCAGGTGGACGGCGAACTGGAGCCGCTCCCCAAACCGTCGGTGGACACCGGCGCGGGCCTGGAACGCATCGCGGCCGTGCTGCAGGACACGGACGACAACTTCCACACCGACCTGTTCCAACCGTTGTTGGACCGGGTCTCCCAACTGGTCGGGCGGCCCTATCCCCGGAGCATGGAAGGTGGCGGAGCCTCGTTCCGCGTGCTGGCGGATCACGCCCGCGCGGTGAGCTTCCTGCTGGCCGACGGTGTCTACCCCAGCAACGAAGGCCGCGGCTACGTGTTGCGCCGCATCCTCCGGCGGGCGGTGCGCCACGCGTGGCTGCTGGGGCGCAAGGCCCCGACGCTGGCTCCGCTCACCGAGGTGGTCGTGGCCGGAAGGGGTGAGGCGTACCCCCAGTTGGTCGAGAAGGCGGACTACATCAGAGAGGTGACCCACAGCGAGGAAGAGCGGTTCCTCGATACCATCGAAGGCGGCTTGACGCGACTGGAGGTCGTGTTCGCGTCGGGCGTAGATGTCATCCCGGGCGACGAAGCGTTCCGGTTGCACGACACGTTTGGTTTTCCCATCGACCTGACACAAGTGATTGCGACCGAGCATGGTGTTGGGGTGGATTCGGCCGGATTCGAAGCGGCGCTGGAGCAGCAGCGGGAGCGATCGCGGGCCGCGGTGTCTGGGGGAGGGGGGGACAGCGGATCGCCGGGTGGAGCGCCCGCGATCGTGATCGACCGTGGCGCCGACTGGACGGTCCTCAAGGACGGCCGTCAGGCGTTCGTGGGGTACGGCAGGACGGAAGCCGACAGTGACATTCTCGCCTTCCGGCGCGAGGGTCGCCGGGTCGACCTGATCCTCGAGACCAATCCGTTCTACCTGGAGTCGGGCGGCCAGATCAGTGACACGGGCATCGTGCGTGGGGATGGCTGGGACCTGGTGATCGACCACGTGGTCCGGGATGAGCGCGGCACGGTGATTAGCGGGTCGATCGACCAATTCGAACCCACGCCGGTGGACGCCGTGGTCGACGAGCCCCGGCGGCGGAACATCGAACGCAATCACAGCGCCACCCATTTGGTGCACTACGTCCTGCGCCAGGTGTTGGGCGATCACGTCCGCCAGCAGGGGTCGTTGGTGGACGCGGACCGGCTGCGATTCGACTTCTCGCACCACGAGCCTATCGATCCTCAAACGCTGGAGCGGATCGAACGCGAGGTCAACGAGCTGGTGTGGGCCAACTACCCGGTCACCACGGAGGAGATGAAGTACGCCGACGCGCTGGCGCTCGGCGCCATGGCGTTCTTCGCCGACAAGTACGGCGCCATGGTGCGGGTGGTGCGGATGGGTCCGTCGATAGAACTGTGCGGCGGGACCCACGTGCGTTCGACCGGCCAGACGGGCCTGTTCCGCTTCGGCAGTCAGGGTGGTGTGGCGGCGGGAGTGCGCCGCATCGAAGCCGTGACCGGCCCCGGGGCCTACGCCGCCATCAACCGGATCGACGAACAGCTGGCCGGCCTGGCGCAAAGCCTCAAGGCGCGGCCGGAACACCTGGCGCGCAAGGTGGAGCAACTGGTGGCGGAGCGGGAAAAACTCCAAACGCGCATCGCCGAAATGCTCGAATCGGGGAGTGGCCCACCGGTGGCGGACGAAGAACGGCTGAACATCGGTGGGGTGACGGTTACCGTAGCCGAGACGGGGTCGGAAGATCGCAAGGAAATCGGGACCCTGGCCGACCGGTTCCGCGAAACGCATTCCAACGCCGTCCTGGTGCTGTTCTCCTCGACCGGCCGCGGGGCCATTCACACGGCGGTAACCGATGATCTCATTAGTGGCGGGAAACACGCGGGCGAGTTGGTGAAACGCATCGCCGAGGTGAGCGGGGGGAAGGGGGGCGGGCGGCCGACCTTTGCCTCGGCCGGTGCGGGTGAAGCCGACCGGTTGGCGGAGGCTCGGGCTGCGCTCCCTGCTATCGTAGAGCGCTGGCTGGCGGACGGGAACTGACGGGTGACGTCATGGCTCGTCGCCAAGACCATGAAGGCACCGCCCGCCTTGCGGGAGCGGGTGGCCGAACTGGCCGGGCGGCATACCTCGACTGATCGACCGGTGGCCGATCAGCTCGCGGCGGCGGCGGCGGACGCGCTCGAAGAGGTGGTCGCTCATCCGGGAGACCGATCGGTGGCCCTCGAGCTACTTTCGGCGGATGCATTGATCACCCTGGCGCTGTTGTCGCGGGCCGAGGAAGACCCCGAGGGCCTGGCGGGGTTCGCCGATCGACTGGTCGCCGGAACGCTCGAGCAGTCCGACAAGTGATCGACCTCCACTCGCACGTGCTCCCCGGAGTGGATGACGGTGCCCGCTCAGTCGACCAGGCGATCGGGGCTCTGCAGACTCTGGCCGAGCACGGGGTGACCGATCTGTGCCTGACGCCGCACCTGTTGGCCAGTCGTGCGGAGACCGGAATGCCACCGGAGCACGACCGCGCGTTCGTCGAGCTTGTGAAATGGCGCATCGGGTCCGAAGGCCGCATCGCCGCGCTGAGACGCCAACACGGCTGGGGACCGCACCCGACACGCCGGAATCGCGGGCGCCAGAACCTGGTGCGGATGGGGTGTGCTCAGCCACAACCTCGCCAAGATCGCCGCGCTCACCGACTGACCCACAACGGGGACGACCGGAATATGGAGCGAACCCGCCATGGAGATCGCTTGGCGGCGCCGACAGGCGAAGGGACGGCTTCCTCTCCGCCCCATCGGTCGTTGATGGCGCTGGACAGGGAGTGTCCAGAAAACGGGTACGCCTGGTTTCTCAACAGCTCTGGTTTCTCGTACCGCTTTCTGATAGCCCATCGAATCCGGTGATTACGAGCTACCCGCTGGGGCCGTCGAGCCAGGCGACTTCGCCGGTTCTGTGGCGCGAGCGATACCGGAAGCGTCGGTGTTATGCGCCTGGTCGCAGGCGGAGTCGTAGGTGCCGCGTGAGTGAGGATCACGAGCGGGTCCTCAGGGAGCGTCAGCCGGTGCGGCCTTGCCGCGGAGGTCGATTTCTTGGCTACTCAAGTGCAGCGGCGATCGTCTCGGCGGTGAGGTTGAGTCGTCGAAGCCGCGCTGTCAACGCGAGAGGCTCCTCATCGCCATTCGAGTCGGTGCCTGGTGCGTCCGCGAGTCGCGGCCTCTAAAGCCCGTACAGCCGCGGATCCATGCGTGGCCCGTCGTCACCGAAGTCGTGTGACTCGAACTCTGGGAGGGGCCCGACGTGGAGCCCATATCGAAAGAGGATTGATTCGACCTCCCAGGAGCCTCCCGAGACAGGGGCGAGTTGTACGCCCACTAGGGCAACAGTCATCGGCTCGGTTCGCCCTGGATTGGCCGCCTCCAGCGCCTCGATGGTCGCGTCGACACCTTCCACGTCGGATTGGTCCGGTTCCCGAGCGCGTATAACCCGCTCGTTGCCCTGGTCGCGAATCCACCAGCGCCGGCCACCGCCGACGAGGACCTCGACGACTGCCATGCTGTTGGGGGCGGGGTCAGGCCAGAGCTCCGAGTCGATGTGGAACATCAGATCCCGAAGATCTAGCCGTGTCTCCAAGAGCGCGTCGACCACTTCGGCGAGCGGAGCCACGAACTCCGTACCCAGAACTGCCTCCGCGTCAGCGAGGAGTGTCT
>CAJVYZ010000367.1 GCA_913009915.1 uncultured Gemmatimonadota bacterium
CTCAGCTGCGCTGGGCGTCGATGTTGGTCGTGCGCTGGGAAGACTTCTGGCCGGCCTCCGCCTCGGACGCCGAGCCGGACCTGGCGCAGCTAGCCGGCCGGATTCTCCCCATGATCGATCAAGACGCGGAAATGGCGCGCCGCGTAGAGGACGAAGTCGACTTCGACACCAGGCTAGAGCTCATCGGCCCAGGGCGTTTGCTTCGCGCGCTCGGTTCGATGCCCGGCGTCCGCCACGTGGCCATCGGCGGACACAAACGGACCGTCGAAATCGACATTGCGGACAACTCGATCGTGGGAGCGTACGCGACGCTGCGCGATGGCACTACGCAAAGCCTCCAAGGCATGTCAGCGCTCCTCGCGCTTTGGGGTCTCAACTCGGGCCGCGTGTCGGTCCGCGAGCAAGACTTACCTTCCGTGGCGAACATCATGATGCCGGTCGACGAGGCGCTCGGCGTCGCCCTGTCGCGCATCATGTGGCGGGGCCCGCCTGAGGAGCTGATCCTGACCCACAACGCCCAGCCTGCAATCCTGGCCCATTCAGCGGCTGTCTACGCCGTGGTCAAGAACCGGCTGACGGACGTGGCCGGGGCCGCCGGGCACAGCTTGGGAGAGTACAGCGCCTACGTCATGGCCGGGTCCCTGACCCCAACGGACGCCGCCCGTCTGGTGCGTCGGCGCGGTGAGCTGATGCTCGAGGCTGGACAAGCACGGCCGGGAGCGATGGCGGCCGTCCTGGGGCTTCCCACGGAAGAGGTCGAGGTCGCTTGTGGCGAGGCCGGGACGGCAGACGAAGTGGCGGTAGCTGCCAATCTCAATGCTCCGGATCAAACGGTCATCTCCGGCGATCCCGACGCCATTGCCCGGGCGGGAGAGGGGTGCAAGACTCGCGGAGCCAAGCGGGTACTGCCACTGAAGGTGAGCGGCGCGTTCCATTCTCCGCTCATGGAACCGGCCGTGCCGGGACTGACGGAAGCCCTCGCGGCGGTACAGTTTGACGATCCCGGCATTCCGGTGATCGCCAATGCGTCTGCCGAGCCGGTGACCACCGCGGTCGACGCAGTGCGCCAGCTCGAGGCCCAACTCACGGCCCCGGTCCGCTGGGTGGACAGCATGGAGGTAGCGGCCCGGCTGGCGGATGAGGTCACCTTCATCGAGGTGGGGCCGGGGAGCACGCTGTCGGGCCTGCTCAAACGCATTCTGCCGTCTCCCGTGTCGATCACGCTGGGGACGGCCAACGAAGTCGAGGCGTTCCTGACATGAGTCTTACGATCGACCTGACTGGGCGGACCGCGCTGGTGACGGGGGGAACACGCGGCATCGGCTTGGCCGTGGCCAGGCAATTGGTCGAGGCGGGCGCCCGGGTAGCGGTGATGAGCCGTAACGCCGAGCAGGCCCGGGCGGTGGCGGCTGAATTGGGCGCCGGTATGATCGGGGTCGGATGCGACGTCACCGACGGGCAACAGGTGGAGACGGTGGTGGCCGAGGTCACCGACCAGCTCGGTGGCATCGACATCCTGGTCAACAACGCCGGCTTTACCCGCGACAATATCTTGCTGCGGATGGCGCAGGAGGATTGGGACGACGTGCTGGCCACCAACTTGACGGGCACGTTCCACATGACGAAGGCGGTCATCAAGGGCATGATGAAGCGGAGGTCCGGCCGCATCATCAACGTGACCAGCGTTATCGGCATCACCGGCAACAAGGGACAGGCTAACTACGCGGCGTCGAAAGCGGGGCTGATCGGGTTCACCAAGTCCGTGGCTCGGGAGTACGCCAGCCGGAATATTTTGGCCAATTGCGTCGCCCCCGGGTTCATAGATACCGCCCTGACAACCGGCTTGCCCCCGGAGGCGCAAAAGGCGTTATTAGATGGGGTTCCGTTGGGCCGCGTGGGGCAGCCCGAAGAGGTGGCCGGGGCAGTCGTGTTCCTGGCCTCTGATTTAGCGGCCTATGTGACCGGCCAAGTGCTGGTCGTCGACGGCGGCATGGTCATCTAGGATTACACGTTCAACCTCGCTGAAGGGTGACACCAAATGGCTGAAGTAACGGAAGAGAAGGTCAAGGATATCATCGTCGAGGAACTCGGGGTCGAGCGTGACAAGCTCACCAACGAGGCCAGCTTCATGGACGACTTGGGAGCCGACAGTCTCGACACCGTCGAGCTGGTGATGGCTTTCGAGAAGGAATTTGACATCGACATTCCCGACGAGGAAGCCGAGCAGCTTCGAACCGTCGGCGATGCGCTGAAGTACCTCCACGAAAAAACCGGCAAATAGTGAGTCGCCGAGTCGTCGTGACCGGGCTGGGAACCATCAGCCCGGTCGGCAACACCGTCGATGAGGCGTGGTTGGCGCTGCTCGATGGGCGCTCGGGTGCGGCCGACATCACCAAGTTCGATGCGTCCAACCTCAAGGTACGGTTCGCTTGTGAGGTAAAAGGCTTCGATGCCCAAGCCTACATCACGCGTAAGGAAGCCCGGCGTTACGACAATTTCGTCCAGTACGCCATCGCCGCCGCCCAGCAGGCGGTAGATCATTCGGGACTGAACGCCGGCTTCCCCGACCCGGACCGCACCGGGGTCATCATCGGCAGCGGTATCGGTGGCATGCAGACCTACGAGGACAACTGCAGAGCCTACATCACCGAGGGCCCCGATCGCGTCTCGCCGTTCTTCGTTCCCATGTTCATTTCGGACATGGCCGCGGGTCTCGTGTCCATGCGGTTCGGCCTCAAGGGCCCGAACTTCTGCACCGTGTCGGCCTGCGCCTCTTCGGCCAACGCCATCGGCGAATCGTACGACCTCATCCGGCGGGGTGCCGCCGATGCCATGGTCGCCGGCGGATCGGAAGCCGCCATCACCGGCCTCACCGTCACGGCCTTCGCCAACATGAAAGCGCTGTCGTTCCGCAACGACGACCCCACCACCGCCAGCCGCCCATTCGACAAGGACCGCGATGGGTTCGTCCTGGCCGACGGCGGGGCCATCGTGGTGCTCGAGAGTCTGGAACATGCCGAAGCCAGGGGTGCCACCATTCTGGGCGAGATCATCGGCTACGGCCTGAGCGGCGACGCCTATCACATCACCTCGCCACCGCCCGGCGGCGAGGGCGCGGCCAAGGCCATCAAAGAGTGCCTGGCCGACGGCAACATCGATCTGGCCGACGTCGGCTACATCAACGCCCACGGCACCTCCACCCCGGTGGGAGACGTAGCCGAGACGCGCGCCGTAAAGAGCGTGTTCGGCGATCGTGCCCGGGATCTGATCTTCGGCTCCACCAAGTCGATGACCGGTCACCTCCTCGGTGGAGCCGGAGCCTTCGAATTCATCGTGTCCCTTCTGGTCGTCACCAAGGGCAAGATTCCGCCGACCATAAACCAGTTCACCTCCGACCCCGATTGCGATCTCGACTCCGCCGCCGGCGGCATGGTCGAGCGCGACGTCAAGGTGGCCCTGTCGAATTCCTTCGGCTTCGGCGGCCACAACGTGACCTTGGCGGTGAAAGGGCCCTGACGGGCCCTGGCGAGGGCAGCGAGAGCAGCGGGGGCAGACCTGTCCGACTGACCGCCTGACCGGCCAGTCCCTCTGACCGCCTGTCCTACCGCCTTACCGCCCTACCGCCCTACCGCCCTGCCATATAAGTTCCATCGTCCCTTCAAGTTGACGCCCCTGATGGAGCTGGTATGACCCTCGACCCCGCGGGCCTGCGCGACGCCGCGTTGCATCCCATCGCCGAGAAGGTGCTGGCCGAAGAGCGGCTCGATGCCACCGAGGCCGCGGTACTGTACCGCACGGGCGACATTCTCGGTCTCGGCGCCATTGCCGATTTCGCCAATCAGCGGCGCAACGGCCGCCGGGTGTTCTTCT
>CAJVYZ010000368.1 GCA_913009915.1 uncultured Gemmatimonadota bacterium
GGGACCCCCGGGATCTACACTCTTTCCCTACACGACGCTCTTCCGATCTACTTCGCCGGCCGGAGTGATTCCTTGTGGCTCGATTCGGGCGAGGCGGGGGAGGGCGCCCTCATTGGTGGGCGGCCGGAAATCGAGGGCACCGGAGAGAGCCCCTACCGGCTCGTTGGGGAGCGCATCGATCTGGAGTTGACGGGCGGCGCCCTCAGCCGGGTCGTGGCCCTCGACAGCGCGCACGCGGTCAACGACGAGTGGAATTTGGTCGGCGACACCATCGCGGTTCACCTCGAGCAAGACTCGCCGGACCGGATCGATGCCTGGGGAAAGAGCATCCGGCCACTGGCTACCTCCGACGAGTACACCATCCTGGCCGATTCGGTAGCGCTCCACCTTCCCGGAGGGACGCTGTCCCGTCTGGATGCCGTAGGGGACGCCAAGCTCGAAACCGGCCGCGATTCGCTCTCCGGCGAGGCGGACTGGATCGCCGGCGACACGGTCGCGGCCTGGTTCGTGGCGCCCGATTCGGCCGGCGACGGGAGCCCCGCGCTGGAACGCCTGGTGGCCACTTCACAGGCGCGGTCCTTTCGGCAGATGCGCCAGGAGGCGCAGCCCACGGCCCTGCCGTCGCTCAGCTACGTTCGGGGGGACATGATCGTCATCACCATGAAGCTCCCGCCGCTCGAGGGTGTCGACCGCGTGGATGTGAAAGGCCAGGTCGAGGGCGTGCAATTGGAGCCCGAATCCGGGCAAGCCGTGCCGCCGTCCCCCTCCCCGGATTCGTCTGACGAGGAGGATGGGTGATACCCTCTTGGCTGTCCTCCCTGGTTGAGAAAGACCCTTCGCTGTCGCTGGCGCTGGCCGTGCTGGTGCGTGATGCCGATGCCAGTGGGGTCTTGGAGTTCAACACCCTGGTCCCCGGGTTCCGCCACGTGTTCCACACGTCGGAACGCTCCATGGAACAGGAAGCAGTGTCCGAGGTCTCCAGGGAGGAGGTCAGGGAGAGCCTCAGAGTCTCGGTGCTTCCCCGGTTGGCCACCGGAGGGTGGATCGAGGACACCTCGGCCAATGACTGGCGCGAGGTGAGGGCCACGGGTGCCTGGTGGACCGAAGCCGTAGCCGAGCGGGAGCCGCTGTACCAACGCATGATCGAGGTGGCGCAGGCAGGCTGGCACCGGCGCGACAGCCTGTTGCGCTCCGGTACCTCCGTGCGGGGGAGCGTGCTCTACGGCGAGGAGCTGTGCAAATCGTTCAAGCGCCGGCGCGTTGTCGACGATGTGACGGTCCAGCTGACCCAGGGGGAAATCGTCGGGCTCTTGGGACCAAATGGTGCGGGAAAGACCACGACCTTTTATTTATTGATGGGGCTCATTCGGCCGGAACATGGCCGGGTCCGGATCGACGACCACGATTTGACCCACGCTCCCATGTACCGGCGTGCCAGGGAGGGGATCGGTTACCTGGCCCAGGAGCCTTCCGTCTTTCGGAAAATGACGGTCGAGCAGAACATCATGGCCATCCTCGAGACGATGAAGTACACCCGCGAGGAACGTCAGCAACGATTGGAAACCCTATTGGACGAACTGGCAATCAAGCACCTGCGCCATAGTAAGGCATACGCCCTGAGCGGAGGGGAACGCCGCCGGCTGGAGATCACCAGGGCTCTGGTGACGCAGCCGCGTTTCATGCTGCTCGACGAGCCGTTTGCCGGAGTGGATCCCATCGCCGTCCACGACATCCAGACCATCGTCGCCAGCCTGCGCCACCGCGGGATCGGCGTACTCATCACCGACCACAACGTGGAGCAGACCCTCGACATCGTCGACCGGGCGTACATCATGTTCGAAGGGAAGGTCCAGGCGACCGGCACCGTCCGGGAACTGGTCTACAACGATGACGTCGCCCAGGTGTATCTCGGGCCGACCCTCACGGAACGGTTGCGGCACCGATTCGAGGCCGTGGCATGAGGGTAGGGCTGGGGCAGCACATCGGCCTGCGGCAGGACCTCCGGGTCAATCCTCGTCTGTACCAGGCGATGGACATGCTGTACATGCCGATGATGGAGTTACAGCAGCACCTCAAGCAGGAGCTGTTGGTCAACCCGTTTCTGGAATTGATGGAAGACGAGGAGCTTCCGCCCGAGACGCCGGCCACCGACCAGGAAAAGGAAAAGGAACAACGACAGAAGGATGAGGAGATGGACTGGGAAGAGGTGTTGCTCAACGGCTTCGACGTCGGCGGTACCCGGGCCCAGCACGAGGTCATCGAGTATACCGAACCGGTCACCGTAGAGGTGCGGGACCTCATCGACCACCTGCGTGAACAGCTGTCGTTCATGGACCTCACGGCCAGACAGCTCCTGCTGGCAGAGGAGTTCCTGGGGAACATCCAGGAAGATGGCCGTCTGGCGACCACCCTGGAGGAAATCCTTCACTCGGTCAACCAGTGGTTGATCGCCAACGCCCCAACCGCCGACGAAGAGCCCGACCCCGATGACGTCGGCCTGGAGGATTTCGGGGAACAGGAGCCCGAGCCGGCTGCAACCGAGCCCGCCCCGGCCGGCATGGCGGCCCTCACCATCGAACCCATCACTGAAACCATCGCTCACGGTGACTTGCAGCCGGCTGAGTTGGTCGAGGACACCGTCGTGACGGAGGCTGCCGAACCGCCGACTCCGGCGCCCCTGGTGGCGCCTCCCGGGGTGGAGTTGTTCACCGAAGCCAACATGGATGAGATGCTGGCCATCATCCAGCGACTGGATCCGCCGGGCGTGGCCTCGCGAGATGTGCGCGAGTGCCTGCTCCTGCAACTGACCGAAATGAGCGAGGTCGACACGCTGCAGTATCGACTGGTGAGCGAGGCGTTCGATGATCTCAAGGCCCATAGGTGGAACGACCTGGCCAAGCGATTCGGGGTCGAGCCGAAGGACGTCCAGGGAGCCGCCGACCAGCTCCAGCGGCTCGATCCCAAGCCGGGTCTCAAGTACTCGGCGGGCAACGAGGGCTACATCACGCCCGACCTGATAGTGGAAAAGGTGGACGGCGCGTACCACGTGTTCCTCAACGATACCGGCGTGCCCCGGTTGCGATTGAGCCGGTCGTATCAGGAGATCGCCCGCGACCGGAAGAAGATGACCAAGGAAAACCGCGAGTTCATTGCGGCCAAGCTGAACAGCGCCAGTTGGATGATTCAGGCCATCGAGCAGCGGCGGCAGACCATGCTCAAGGTCATGAACTTCATCGTCGACCGGCAGCGGGAGTTCTTCGAGAAAGGCATCGAGTACCTGCGGCCGCTCACCCTGCGGGAGGTGGCGGAGGTCATCGACATGCACGAGTCGACCGTCAGCCGTGTCACCAACGAGAAGTACGTCCAGACGCCTCGCGGTGTGTTGCCGCTCAAGTTCTTCTTCTCCAGCGCGCTGTCGACCTCGACCGGCGAGGACGCCAGTGCCCGGTCCATTCGCGCCAAGTTGCAGAAGATGATCGGCGAGGAAGACTCGGGCAAACCGCTCACCGATCAACAGATCGTGCACAAGTTCCAGGAGCAGGGCATCAAGATCGCCCGGCGGACCGTGGCCAAGTACCGCGACCAGCTGGGTATCCTTCCCGCAAGGATGCGCAAACGCGTATGAGTGTGCCGGGACCTCGTGCGGTGGACGTCAGCGTGCTCGTCCCGGCCAAGGACGAGGAGATCGGAAGAGCACACGTCTGAACTCCAGTCACACTGATATATCTCGTATGCCGTCTTCTGCTTGAAAAAAAAAAAAAAAAACAAAAACTGAATAAAAAAAACAAAAAAATAAACAAACAACAAAAAAGAAATAAAAAATCAAACAACTAGTTGATAGAACTAGAATAACACTAACGTGGTAGA
>CAJVYZ010000369.1 GCA_913009915.1 uncultured Gemmatimonadota bacterium
ATGCTCGGGCCTGCCAATCCGAAACGACGATGACCTCGCGCTGGTCGTGTGGGGATTCGAGCAGCAGCTGGTTGGCCAGCTGGGTCACCGAGGCCAGCCGGGTCCCGTGGGATCCAGGCACCAGGGTGTCCAGCGCCCTGGTGAGCACGGCCGGATCCACGACGGGCCCGGCGACGACCTGTGCCTGTTCGTCGAACACGATCAACGACAGCCGGCTTCCCGGCGGCTGCGAACGGATCGCCTCAGCCGTGGCGTCGACGGCGCGTTGCCAGGTCTCACCGTAGGCCATGCTGTAGGAGCGGTCGAGGGCGATGACGACCTCTCGTCCTGGAGCGTCGTCGGTGGCGGCAACCAGTGCGCCCTGGACGAGGGGCCGCGAAAACGCCGCCACGAGCAGGATGATCGCCAGCATGCGCACGGCGAACAGGAACCAGTGCTGGATACGCTGCCGCCGCACCTGCCGGTAAGGAATCTTCGTCAGAAACTTGAGGGACGGGAACCGCACCACGTCGCGCCGGTCGCGGTTGGTCAGGTGAACCAGGATGGGCACGGCCACGGCCACCAGGCCGGCAAAGAACAGCGGCGCCAGAAAGGACACACCCATTCAGCGAATCCGTTGCAGCCGTTGGCGCCGCGACAGATAGTCGAACAGCGCGTGATCCAGCGGCTTGGCGGTGTTGACTCGGCAGTAGTCCACCCGGCTTTCGCCCATGAGTTGGGCGATCCGGGCCACGTGGCTGTCGATCAGTCCTTTATAGCCGGCGCGAATCCGGTCGGGGATGACCGGGATGCGGGTGCCGCTTTCGAGGTCCTCAAACTGGCCCGGCTCGTCGAAATCGAATGCCAACTCTGCTGGGTCCAGCACATGGAACACGATGACATCGTTCCCGCGGAGCGCCAGCCGGTTGACGGCATGTCGCACCATATCCGGGTCCTCGTACAGGTCTGAAATGAGCACCAGGATGCTGCGGCGCCGGATGCTCTGCGCGATGCGACGGATAGGAAGGTTGAGTTCGCCCACGCCGCCGGGCTCGATCCGGTCGATGGTGTGGAGCACGGTCTCGATTTGCCGGCCCGTCGCCGGCACTTGGTCCACGATATCCTTGTCGAAGGTGATGACGCCGACGCGGTCTCGCTGCTGGTACGAGAAATATGCCAGGCTGGCGGCCAGGAACCGGGCGTAGTCCAGTTTGGTGACCGCGCCGGAGCCGTAGTTCATCGAGGCCGAAATGTCGATCAGCACCATCATGTTGGCGTTGGTTTCGGCCTCGAATTGCTTGACGTAGAGCCGGTCGGTGCGGCCGTACACGCGCCAGTCGATCCGCCGAATGTCGTCGCCTACCATGTAGGGACGGTGCTCGGCGAAATCGGTGGAGACCCCCAGGTGGGGAGATTGGTGCAGGCCGTGGACGAAGCCGTTGACGACCGTGCGGGCGATCAGATCCAAATTGTCGATCCGGGCCAGCGTCAGCGGGTCGAGAAAACGGGTGACGGTCATAGATCCGATGCCGGGGGCGTAACCGTCTCGAGCAGGCGGTCGACTAGGTCGTCGGTGGAGATCCCCTCGGATTCGGCATAGAAATTGGTCAGGATCCGGTGGCGCAGCACCGGATGAGCCAGGGCCTTGATGTCATCGATGGTCACGTGGTAGCGACCACGCATGAGCGCTCGCGCCTTGCCGCCGAGTACCAGATACTGCACGGCTCGTACGGAAGCGCCGTAGGACACGGACTTGGTGATGAATTCCGCCGCGCCGGGCTCCTTGGGCCGTGTCTGCCGCACCAGCGTCAGGGCGTAGCGGGCCACATGATCCGAGATCGGGACCTTTCGCACCAGACGTTGATAGGCAATCAGCGTGGGGCCGTCGACCGCGTGCTGGAATTCGGGCTCCTGGATGGCGGTGGTGCTCTTGACCACTTCCAGCTCCTCTTCTTCGGGGAGGTGATCGATCAGAATATTGAACATGAATCGATCGAGCTGCGCCTCCGGCAACGGATAGGTGCCTTCCTGCTCGATGGGGTTCTGGGTGGCGAACACGTGGAACGGCTCTTCCAGCGTGTACGTCCGGCCCTGCACCGTGACCTGGTGTTCCTGCATTGCCTCGAGTAGAGCCGACTGGGTCTTGGGCGGAGTGCGGTTGATCTCGTCGGCCAGCACGATGTTGCTGAACACCGGGCCCGGCACGAACACCATGCGTCGCTCGCCCGTGCCCGGATCCTCCTGGACCAGATCGGTGCCCACGATATCCGATGGCATGAGGTCGGGCGTGAACTGGATGCGGGAAAACTTGAGATCGAGCACCTGCGCCACCGTGTGGATGAGCATGGTCTTGGCCAGCCCCGGCACACCTACGATGATGCTGTTGCCACCGGCGAACAGCGTCAACAGGATCTGGTCAATGACCTCTCCCTGGCCCACGATCAGCTTGCGCAGCTCGGCGACGATCCTGTCGGCGCCGTCCTTGAGCTGATCCGCCAGGGCGACGTCGTCGGGGTGCTCAACGAGTTCCGGTTTGATTTCTGTGCTCATGAAGCAGTCCTTTGAGCCCGTAGAAGGGCGGTAATAGGCGGTAGGTAGGGGCTGCCCTCGCTGCTCCCGCTGCCCTCGCTGCCCCCGCTGTCATCAATGCGTCATCGAGTACATCACGTAGTTCACACCCAGTTTGTAGGCCACGTTGGAGATCTCGATGGGAATGAATCCGGTATCGGAGTATTCCCACGATTCGCCGATGTCGTTGTTGTAGTTGGCGACGAGCAACAGGCGCTTGCCCGGGTCGTTGTCCTGGTAAATGCCATAAAAGACCGACGGGTATCCTTGGTACGGATGTCGGAAATCCAGCGACTCGATATCGAAGAACGAATGAAAAATCGGGTGCTGCGCCGTTAGTTGAACCAGCACTCCTCCGGGAAGAATTCGGTCCAGCATGTCCACCAGGTTGCGCAGGGCCCACGGTTGCGAGAAGTCGTCGAAGATCAGGAAGCCGCCCTTTCGCAGGTACGCGCCCAGGTTGTCGGCCTCCGCATCGGTCAACGTCAGATGGCCGGGTTCCACCAGGTAGGCCAACGGATACTTGAAGAGGTCGGGATCCCCCACCGAGAGGATGTTGCTCCCCTCAGTGGTGGCACGCACGCCGGTCAGCTCGTCGATCATCTGGGTGAAGTTGCGATCGGCCCGCGGGTAGTCGTGGTCCCATTGGAAGTTGATGCCTCCGAAATACCCCCCTCCCCCTCCGTAGCCGGTCTGGAGCGGCGTATAGCGCAGCCGCACGAAGGTGAACCGGCCGTCGTAGGGTACGTTGAACTGTCCGAAAACCTCGTCATCGACCTGGGCGGGTGGATCGGGCCGGAATCCGGGGCGCTGGGCGTCGGCCGACGTGACGCTGATGGTCGCAAGCAACGCCAGGGCGAGGCCGACGCGGCGGTAAGGCGGTAAGGCGGTAAGGCGGTAGGGCGGTAGGGCGGTACGGCATCTCTTGCCGCAGGCAACCACGCCCCACGCCCCACGCCCCACGCCCCCACCTCCGCACACCGCACACCGCACACCGCACCCTCATCGCTCCTCCCTCATTTTCAGCAACAACTCCAACGCTTCCTCATAGTTCGGCGCCTGCTCCAGCGCCTCGAGCACCGTGCTGCGAGCCGCTCGCTGATCCCCGGCGGCCCGTTGGGCCACCGCCAATTGGTACAACGCCTCGGCCCGGTTGAAGGGATCCATGGCCAGCACCGCTCGCCGTTCCTGGATCGCCATTCCCGTCTGTCCCAGCGCCGAGTACCACCGGGCCAATCGTAGATGAGATCGGAAGAGCACACGTCTGAACTCCAGTCACACTGATATATCTCGTATGCCGTCTTCTGCTTGAAAAAAA
>CAJVYZ010000370.1 GCA_913009915.1 uncultured Gemmatimonadota bacterium
GCCGAAGAACTGCGTCACAAGCAGACCCGACAAAGGATTTCCTTGCTGCTTCATAAAAAGTCTTTTCATCTGCGCAATACTTTCGGCAACACCTCGGAGCCGGGAATTTAACTCCCCGCTTTACTTCGCGGAACCGTCATAGAGATCTCGTCTGCCGGCACGGGCATAGTACTGCCCCCTGTTGGACTGCCGCGCAGTGTCCGACGAAGACACGCCCAGATCCTGAGGGAAAGCCCCCTTTTTCCTCCAAAAAAAATTGACAGGCCCCAAAGCCCGCGTTTTCAGGGCTCACGTTGATGGTACTCTTAATGCCTTGAAAGGCCTTAAATGGCCTTTCGTTTCCGAGAGGGACGCATGCCGCAGGAGTTAAAGTACGGGTTTCGGCTTGGCGATCTGATGGTCAAACCCCAAGCGGGTACAATTACCCGCCCGGACGGGGAAGTGCACGTCGAGCCCAAGACCATGGATGTGCTTATCTGCCTGGCCGAACGGGCTGGTGACGTGATCACCCGCCAGGAGTTGATTGATGCAGTGTGGGGTGGCTCACCCGTGGCCGATGAACCGCTCACGCGCTGTATCTCCTCCCTGCGCCGTTACCTTGGCGACAGTCGCCAAGAGCCTCGGTTTCTCGAAACCGTTCCCAAACGCGGCTACCGGTTAATTATGCCGGTCCAACGAGAACAATCTCGTGCCCCACCCCCGGGATGGCGGCGCTGGCTGATCCCCACTTCCGGTGCGGCGCTCCTTCTGGCCGGGCTGGCGTGGTGGGCGGTCGATTATTTCGGGCCCGCGCCTCAGCCCTCTATTGCCGTGTTGCCGTTCGCGAACCACAGCCCGGACAAAGAAGGCTCGGTGTTTTTTGTCGACGGCGTTCACGACGAGCTCTTGGCGCGCTTGGCCGCGATCGGGTCGCTAAAGGTGATCTCCCGAACCTCGGTCATGGGTTATCGCGACACGACAAAGAACCTGCGCGAAATTGGCAGCGAGCTCGGCGTGGCGACCATTCTGGAGGGAAGCGTGCAACGTACAGCCGACCAGGTGCGAATCAGTGTCCAGCTCATCGACGCGCAAACGGACCACCACCTCTGGGTGCAGACCTTCGACCGAGCGTTGGCGGCTCAAAATATCTTCGCGATTCAAAGCGAGATTACGCGCGCTATCGCGAACGCCTTAAATACAGCCCTGTCGCCGGCAGAGCAGGGATACGTTACCAAGATTCCTACACAGAGTCTCGAGGCCTACGACTACTACCTCCTTGGTCGTCACGCGTCGGGCTCGCGAGATCCCAAGTCCCTCGACAAAGCCATTTCATTCTTCGCCCAGGCCATCGCCGCGGACAATCGCTACGCCCCAGCCTACAGCGGTTTAGCCGATGCTTATCTTTTGCTCAGCACGTATGGCAATCTGTCCGGTCAAGACGCCGCCGCTAAGGCAAAGCCGCTGATCGACAAGGCCCTGGCGTTAGACCCAGAGCGCGCCGAGGCACACGCGTCTCGGGGCCTGGTCGAATGGGAATTTTTGAATAATTTATCAGCCGCGGAGTCGGCCTTCCGGCGCGCTATCGACCTGAATCCCAACTACTCCACCGCCCACATGTGGCTCGGTGATCTGCTGTTTAGCCAGTTGCATATTGAAGAGGCCCGCGAGTTTCGCCTACGGGCCTTGGAACTCGACCCACTGAATCCGACGGCGGTCACCAGTATCATGAATTCCTTCGCACGCATGGGGAGGTACGAACACGCCACCCAGCTTGGCAGGAAATATCTGGAATCTTATCCCGACAAACAACTTATCTACTGGACTCTGGCGTGGATGGCGGAGGTCCATGGGCGGCTCACGGACTTGGCACGGTGGACCAAAAAGCTCGTCGACCGACAAACCGCACCCAACTTTTTCTCGCTTGCGCTCGTTGCCCTCTACACAGATCTGGGCGAATACGACGTGGCGGAGCAGTGGTTAGCCGTCATCGAGCGCGTGGTCCCGGATAATCTCTATGTCCAGTGGGTGGGGAACGAGCTTTTGTGGCGCAGCGACCGAATCGAGCAGGGCTACGAACGCACCAAGGCGCGCCTCGCGAACATGCGGCTTCCGGCTTCAGGTTCGTTGAGTCTGGATCAGAAGCATGCCTTGTGGGAGGCAGCCCGTTTTGAGCTCGGTGTCGGCGATTACCGCTCAGCGGTGCGCCATTTGGAAAAGATCTCCGTTGACCGTTCCGTCCTGCCGTTTCCCGAGCCTTTGCAAGGCTATTATTTTTTGATCGATCTCGCCTATGGTTACCTCAAAGCCGGTGCACCGGCCAAGGCCCAGCCATGGCTTGAACGAACCATCAAAATCATGAACCAGGCGATTGATGACGGTTACTCAGTCCCCAGCGCGCACTTCACCCTGGGCGTTGCCTACGCGCTCTCCAACCGAACCGACGAGGCGCTCTCGGCAATCCGTCAGGCAGTGGAACAAGGCTGGCGACGACCATTTTTTAACCGCGCGTTTCTTCTCCCAGATAACGTACGCCAGCACGCGGAATTCAAACGGCTCATGGCCAGAGTAGACAGCGATATCGCCCGGATGCGCGGCGAGGTTCAAGAACTCGTTTCCCGTAAAGATCTCGAAGCCGTGTATCAACGGTGGCTGCGCGTATCGGCAGGCCGTTGAACCAAGATGATTCCATGCGTCCGAGGTCGCTACGGGAAAAGCCTCGTCAGGGCATAAGCCGCGGCACGCTTTCTCGAGCGATTTCTCGGAGGAAAAAGAGGGTTTTTTATCAGGTTTCCCTCTCACAATCGGAGAACACTAGGAGGCACGACATGATGAGAAGGAGACAAACCGATGAAAACGAATCACGCAAGACTACTGAGCACCCTCCTGGTCTACACGTTCCTCAGCGCCTGCGGGACAGTTTCGACCCTCAAGTCTACAGACGAAACGCAGAAGGCCATGCCAGATCTCTCGACACTAACCGCCGTGGCGGTTCGGGATTCCGAGAACAAGACAAACCGGTCCAAGACCAATCCTGCAGTGACGCACCCTGCGGATCTGAGCACTTCGGAGATCAAAGCCACCGGCGCGTCTGGTGCAGATGTTCACCGGGCGGGGAGCAACGTAAGTCTCGAGTGTGACCGGTCTTGGGGCATTGAGTGAGTTGATAAAACTTGTGCGTCTGCCGGTGCACTGGCACGACCGCACCCGTTTTGCCTCGATTTCGTGCGTACATCTAGAAAGGGCATGAACTTGAAAGAGTCAAAACTCCAACTCTTAGGCTACGTCTCACGAACGATTCTTGTGATAACTTCGAGCGCCCTTGTTCTTGCTGTTTTTCTCCTCGGTGTGGGGCTGAACTCCGGTGGTATGGGCCTCGTGCTGTTCTGGAGTTTGTTCGTCTACACGCTTGGACCTGGCGTCTTTATCGTTGCGCTTATCGGCGCGGGAATCGGCGCACTTAGCGTCCGGCGATGGATAGGACCAGCTCCACGCAGGTACGTAGTCGGGTATGTAGGCAATCTCGTTGTGGCTGGCTTGGTCGGTGTGATCTGGCTCTGCGTATACGGTCTGGGATTCGTATCCCCCGACACTCTTCGTGACTTGGGCTTGCTGGGATCGCCTTGATCCTTCTTTCACAGCGATCGCAACGTGGGTCCACGTGTCTGATGGCCAATCTCGCCCCCCTAGACATTGTCTCGAGCGAGCGAGAGAGCCCCAGACTCGTTCAAAGCCTTCTGGAACGACTGACAGTGTATTAGCAAATACTTTAAGTTATTATTTTAGTTGGAGCCCGCAGAGGGATTCGAACCCCCGACCTGCTGATTACAAATCAGCTGCTCTACCAGCTGAGCTATGCGGGCTTTGATAAAATTTCTTTCCCGCC
>CAJVYZ010000371.1 GCA_913009915.1 uncultured Gemmatimonadota bacterium
TATAATAATGGAGAGAGAGT
This sequence comes from uncultured Gemmatimonadota bacterium, assembly GCA_913009915.1. Classification (GTDB taxonomy): domain Bacteria; phylum Gemmatimonadota; class Gemmatimonadetes; order Gemmatimonadales; family GWC2-71-9; genus N074bin45. The sequence continues at coordinate 21 of CAJVYZ010000371.1, forward strand.
GATCTGGAGTTCATACATGTGCTCTTCCGATCTTCCACTGTTTTTGAGTTTTTCTTTTTTTTTTTTTCAAGCAGAAGACGGCATACGAGATATATCAGTGTGACTGGAGTTCAGACGTGTGCTCTTCCGATCTGGGGAGCGACACCGGCGACAACCGCTCGTTGGGCGGAGCAGCGGAAAAGAACCCGCCAATGAAGTGCTGGCACACCTTGTTCCTGTGACGCTGGTCGGTACATCCCTCCCCGAACGCGCCGGGCTGTTCCTGGAGGCTGAGGACCCAGCCCATGACGCGGATGACACCGGCCTGGTCGTCATGGTGGCCCAACTCCATCAACTCGATGACCCGCCAAATGGTGGGAACCGCCGCACCCCCGAAACTCCCGTCGAGTCTGGTTTCGCCGCGCATTTCCCTGATCAGCCGATCGCGCAGTCCGTGATCCGAGTCCGTCAACCGGCCGAGCGCACGGCGCGCCAACAGACCGGGGCGTGTGGCCCGGTTCTCGAAGAACACGGCCAAGCGCCCGATCCCGCTGCTCAATCCAGGGATTTCCTGTTTGACGGTGGTTACCATAGGCCTCGTGGGGTGTCTTGACGGCGCCGGCCGTCGCAATCTATATTCGAAATGTTACCGCCGAATCGGCCGCTCAGCTAGGCCGGAAATGTCACGGGCTCGACCACCCTGCCCGGACACCCTCGGCCAGCAGGAGTTCTCCACGCACCATCACGCTCTCGATGGCGCGGGTATTCCGGATGTCCTGCAGCGGGTCCGCGGTGAGGATGAGAAGGTCCGCTACCCGGCCCGCCATGAGAATCCCCAGTGAATCGGCTTCCAGCACCGCGGCATTCCCCGATGTGGCCGCCATGAGCGCTTCCATCGGAGTGAATCCGGCACGTACCAGGAGCTGTAGCTCGGAGTGGAGGCTCGCCCCCGGCACCAGGTGTGGCGCCGGCGACCCGGACCCCACGGCGACCACCCCGCCGCGGGACTTGAACTGAGCGACGAACCGGTCCTGTACCGGACGGCCCTGACGGAACGCCCGCAGGTCCTGCGTTGACCACGCCCGCTCCCGGAGAAGCGCCCGGCTATCCCACCCCGAGGCGACTTCGGCCGGGATGGCGCCCGGTGCCGGACGCTCCAACTGACTGGGATCATCCAGGTTGGCGGCCGTCTCATGCATGATCAACGTTGGGGTGAGCGACACGTTGGCGTCAGCCAACTGGCCGGCGATGCGGTCCAGGGTTCCCGCCCGAAGACGGCTCCAACTGCGCTCGGTGTACCCCCAACCTCGATAGAATCCCTGCCGGAAAGCCCCGTAGAAGGGAGCGGACGAGCCCGCCGCCGCTTGGGGTACACCGCTCAGTCCTACGATCGAGCGCACACCCGCGTCCGCCGCCGTCACCGCATCCGTCAGGCCCAGCGACGCCACCACCGGTAGCTGGAATGATTTCGATTCGTCCACCACCGCACGCAGCATGGTGAGGGTCACCCCTTCTGCAACCCCGATAAAGTCGACCCCGGCGACCGAGTTGCCGTCCACCACCCGCCGGGCGTCCGCGGCGCTGAGCGCGGCCCCCGACTGTAGGTCGCCCACGGGTGTTCCGGTGAAGTAAATGCGGGGACCGGGCACATCATTTCGCTCGGTTGACTGGGAGATGGCCATCACCGACTCAGTGTCGCTGCGGAGATCTCGAATAGCAGTGATGCCGTAGGCCAAGAGCCGAGTCAATGCCCAGGATTCGGCGCGGGCGTCGGCATCGATCAGTCCTGGGATGATCCACCGCCCGGTCAGGTCGATTTCCTGCGCCCCTCCCGGTACCGGGACCTCGCCGGCGGACCCGATGGCTTCGATCGAAGACCCGTTGATCACTACCACCGCATTGGGGATTGGAGCTCTGCCGCCGCCATCGATTACCGTGGCCCCAAGGAGCACGATCCGATTGGCGTCGTCGCTGGCACACGCGGCAGTGATGAGGGCTGCCAACGTCACCAACTGTCTGCTCAACATTCCCAGTCCGCGGGCCATGTGCCGTTCCTGATTCGAGTACGGTTCCAGATATGAAAACGAGGCGCCGCCACCGTGGTGCCAGCGCCTCGTTAGCATCCGGGCCGGTCTTATTTCTTTCTGGTCGGCCGCTTCGCCTTCTTGGTGGCGCGCTTGGCCGCTTTCTTGACCCGGCGCGTTGTCTTCCGAGCCGTGGACCGTGCGGCCTTCTTGGCCTTGCGGACGGTCTTTCTTGTCTGCCTCTTGGCCTTCTTGGCCGTCTTCTTGGCGGCTCTGCCCTTCCTGGCAACGGTCCGCTTGGTAGCCTTGCGCTTGGCTACAGCCTTCTTTTTCAGGGCCCTACCCTTCCTGGCGGCTGTCTTCCGGGCCTTCTTCGCCGCCTTCTTCACTTTCTTGCCGGTTTTCTTCGCTACTCTCTTGGCTGCCTTCTCTACTTTCTTGGCCGCCTTCTCCATTTCTTTGCCGGTCTTCTTCGCTACCCTCTTGGCTGTCTTCTCTACTTTCTTGGCCGCCTTCTCGATTTCTTTGCCGGCCTTCTTCACTGCTTTCTCGACAGGTCGTTTGACCGTGGGCTTCTTCTTGGCCGCCGGTTTCCGGGGCGCAGCCTTCTTGGGCGCCTCCGGCTCCGGTGCGGCCGGCGGGGGCTCGCTCGCCAGTGGCATTGGGTCCATCCACCCTGAGCCGGACCAACCCGTTCCCGTATCTTTCTGCTCGGCCATTGTCTACATCCTCCACCACAGTGTACGGCGGCGGTACCCGCCGCAGGTTTTGGGGCAATCCCGGAAAAGTCTTTGGTGCGGGAAGGCGCCTATAACATGCAACCAAACTCAACCGGTGCAAGGCGTTAGACACTGGTCTCGAGCCTGGGTCCGTGGCTGCACCAGATTGCACGCTAACAAGGCGTTTCCCAACAGGATCTTAACCGATTCGGTCCCGAACGGCGAACCCGAGAACTATTTCGCAACTTGCCCCTGTGGGGTCGAGAATTGAAAGTGTAACTGATTGTATGACAGGTACTTATGGATTTTTGTGACGTGGCCCACACTTTGCCTTCTTTCACCACCATCATGGCATCGTTCCCCTCCCGCTCCACTTGGTCTTCTCTCACGGCGGCCGTGTGCCTTCTTGCGGTTCCTGGCCTCGGTCAGGCGCAGGAAGTCGTCGAAGTTCAAGTCTCCCCCGAGGTGCTGTCACTGACGGTGGGACAGCGTCAGCGCTTGTTCTTTACGGCGTTCGACGCCAACGGCAACATCGCGGACCGCCCAATCATCAGACTGGCGACCTCCAATGCGCTCGTCGCCAAAGTGGCACCCGACGGCACGGTCACCGGCATGGCACCGGGTGTGGCCATCTTGGTCATCACCGCTGGTCGAGGGACGGCAAAGGTACGTGTGTCCGTTGGCGGGGGATCCGCTGGAGCAGCGAGTCCGGTTGCAGGGATCGAGGCTCTCCCCAGCGATACGCTGGTTCAGCGAGATACCTCGGACGGTGGGACTCAAGTCGCCCTTGTGGCCCCCGTTCGCCAAGTAGTGGTGTCGCCGCCGCCCAGCCCGGATCCGGTGGAACTTTCAGTGGGCGAATCGCGCCGTTTCAGTGTGCGTCCGCTCGGGGCGACCTATGCTGCGGCTACCCTCGCGACGTGGTCTCTGTCCGATTCGGCGGTTGCCCAGTTCGACGTCTTGAGCGGGGCTCTACGCGCCCTGGCTAGATCGGAAGAGCGTCGTGTAGGGAAAGAGTGTAGATCTCGGTGGTCGCCGTATCATTAAAAAAAAAAACACAACTAATGAGGAGCTGGCGAGTCAAACTGGTAAAAGTTA
>CAJVYZ010000372.1 GCA_913009915.1 uncultured Gemmatimonadota bacterium
GAGGCAGGGTGGGTGGCTTCGGCGGCGGCCGGGGCGGGTCTGACGGGGGGGTGTGGTGAGGGACTGGAGGGCTGCGCCACCATGCGAGAGCGAAAGGCCCCCTTGGCCGTACCCCGCGCCGCCGTCGTCGGGTTCGGCAGCCGCCGCTACGGCTCGGCCACCCTACTCAGGGCGGCGGCGGCGTACGACTACCTCTCGGCCCTAGAACGCGGCGCCCCGGGAGACAGCATCGCCCGGTTCCGCAGCCGCCTGCTGGGTATCGGCGACCTGCCGCCGGGCCTCGAGCGTCGCTACCTGAGGGCCCGCCTGGCCGATATCGGCCGGGCCTACGGCCCCGACCATCCCCTGACCCGGGCGGCGTTGCCGGACGGGTCGCCGGCTGCCTCCGCAGCCGCTCTCATGGGAAGTAGCATTATGGCGGACTCTGCCTCCGTGGCGGATGCGGTAGCAGGCGAGTCTCTGTCGGCCGACGATCCGGCTGTCCGCTTGGCCGCGGTGCTGCTGCCGGCGTATCGACAGTTCCAAGCCGAGTGGCGGCCCCTCTCAGCCGAGGAACGCACGCTGGCGGGCGATTTGGGACGGGCCCGCTTTGCCGTGTACGGCGAGAGCATCCCGCCCGATGGCTCACGCTCACCCCGCATCGCCGACGGCGTGGTGAAGAGCTATGAGTACAACGGTACGCTGGCGCCACCGTACACCACGTTCTATGGATTGTACGATCGCTACAACGCACACAAGGGTTCCGTAGACTGGGCCCTCCCGGAGCGTTGGCAGACCCCGCCGCCGGGGCTCGACCTCGGCACCCCGCTCAACTTCGTGTCCACGGCGGACACCTACGGCGGCAATTCCGGATCGCCGGCCGTGACACCCGACATGGAGTTGGTGGGTATCAACTTCGACCGCAACATCAACGGCCTGTCGCGAGACTTCATCTATCTGCCCGAACAGGGCCGCAACGTGATGGTCGATGTCAGGGCGATCCGCGCGGCCCTCGAGCATGTTTATAGAGCGGATAGAATCCTGGAGGAGCTGGGCGTAGCAGTTGGCAATTAGAAGCCGGCAATGACCACTTGCTGGTTTCCGATTGCCAATTGCTAGTTAAGCAATAATGGTGATTCCCGAATGGAGGTCTTCTCCCATTCGGGTCAACAACCCGATGCCTTCGACCAGACTCACCCGTTGTCTGATCAGCATGGCGGGGTTGATCGTCCCGCGGGCGATCATCGCCAGCAGCGGTGGGAAGGCAGGCATGGGCCTGCATTCCGTGACTCCCTTTGATCTCGAGTTTGCGGGCGACGACGCGGTCCATGGGAACGGGGTGTTTCCGGTGACAGCCATCGAGCATTGACGAGCGCGGCTCATTTCAGGGACCCGATCTCGATGACTTCGATGTCCTTCATGAGCGTTGCCGGGCTCCGCAATTGACTGCCGTCGACTCGGCATCACAGCCCACCGTAACTGTGGCTGCTACTTTGGAAAAAGCAATTGCAACGTAACTCGGAGCTGCCAATCTGCGCCAAAGTCGTCTGGCGTCACGACATTGTAATACGCCTGCACGCTGGCATTCATGGGCTGCTTGCCGATCCGGAAGATCTTGCCAGCGCCACCGCCAAACGGAACGACCCACTTGTTGCCGGAGTCGGCTTCCCAGTTGGCGGTGATGATCGGGGCCGAGACGACGTACCAGCCACCGGGGAGATTGTAGTTGATGAAGTACTGCAACAGCATGCTGTTGACGTCCGCCCGAGCCTCGTCACCGGCCACGGACCAGATGTTGTTCGCAATCGCGCCCACCACCCAGGGACCGAACATCGTTAGCGCGACGACCGACGGGCCCAAGCTCCACTTCCCGCTACTCAGCCCATCCTTCCCCACGGGCAAGGAAATCGCCGGACCCACTCCCCAGATGACTTTCCCGGGCCGCGCCGGAGACAGGAACGCGGTGAACACGATATCCGCCAACCCGGTCGTGCTCCCGCTGGTAGAGGCCAGATCCGGTTGGACGACCACCGGCGCGATGGTTCGGGTGATCAGGTTCCAGCCGGAGCTCACACTGAATGGCACCACGGGCTGAATGTTGAGGACGTTCTGCGTGCGGTCGTTCGGTCCCAGGCCGAAGTTCGTGTTGTTCTGAAACGGCACGCTGATCAAGTCGGCGACCGGGTTCTGGGTCTGTTGCGCCAGCTTCGCGTCTTCCTGCGCCAGACCCACGACCGGCAGCAGTAGCAATCCGGCGAGCGACACGGCGAGAACTCTCCACGCTCCGGGCACCATAGAAATGGAATTTCCTTTCGTTGTTTTCGGGCCTGTGCCAGGCAAAGGCGCAGCGGCACCGGAGCGCTTCACGTAGAAGTCACCCATCACGTATCAGTTCCGCCCCAGTTCCGAATAGGGGTACATAGGGATACGCACGTATCGATCGAATACGGCGAGTAACCTCTCGACATCACCCGATGTTTCCGATCGAGCAACAAGTTCGCTGCTACCGATTTCCCCACGAAAGTAAGCAGCGAAGGGGTCACTCCCTACTTTGAGGGTCGCGTCGGGGGACCGTCGGTCCTCAGTCCCGCTTCGTCCCCGGCATCATCTCGAAGTCAGCCGTAAATGTCACCATCGTCGACATCAGTTGTCGGAGCACGTCCGAGTCTCCTTCCATCGTGGCTCTCCCCTCGGCCACCAACACATCGAACGTCGTCCGGCCCGTCATGAGAAAGGACCGCACCCCGACTAGCTCGCCGTGCCCGGTTCCCCGCGGGCTCTGAGCAGGCGCCAGAGGACGGACCCATTGAGATCAAGGGCTGCGGCCGATGAGTTGACGCCGTCAGGTGGCCAAGCAAGCCCCGTGATTCCTACTTGCCAATTACAGTGATCCCCGAGTGTCGGTCCTCACCCATCCGGGTCAGGACGTTCACGCCTTCGATCAGATTTACCCGTTGTTTGATTAGCCTGGCGGGGTCGATCGTCCCTCGGACGATCATCGCCAGCAGCGGCCCAAAGCCATGCGCCTGCATCCCGTGACTCCCCTTGATCTCGAGTTCACGGGCGATGACGCGGTCCATGGGGACGGGATGTTCCCGCTCGTCCGCCAGCATGATGCCCACCTGCACGTGGCGGCCGCGTTTTCTCAGACAGGAGATCGAGTTGCCGCAGGTGATGGCGCTACCGAGCGCGTCGAGCGACAGGTCGGCGCCGCCCCCGGTGTGCTGTTCGATGGCAGCAACCACGTCGCTTGATTCACGGGCGTCGATCACCACCTCGGCGCCCATGTCCCGAGCCAGGTCGAGGGCGGAGTGCTGCACGTCGATAGCAACCACTCTCGCGCCCATCCCGCTGGCGATCATCACGGCCGACAGTCCCACGCCGCCGCAGCCGTGGACCGCCACCCACTCGCCGGGGCGCGCCCGACCTTGCACCACCACCGCTCGCCACGCCGTGGTGAAGCGACACCCCAGGCTCGCCGCAGTAGCACTGTCGACCTCGTCGGGGAGCGCCACCAGATTGCCGGCCGCGTAGCGGATCAGCACCCGCTCCGCGAACGATCCCCAGAGGGTGAAGCCCGGCTGTTCCTGCCGGTCGCACACCTGCTGGTTGCCGGACAGGCACTGCGGGCAGGTGCCGCACCCGGCGACGAACGGCACGGTAACCCGTTGGCCCACCTGCCAACCATCGACCCCACTGCCAATTTCAGATCGGAAGAGCACACGTCTGAACTCCAGTCACACTGATATATCTCGTATGCCGTCTTCTGCTTGAAAAAAAAAAACAAAACATATCAAATGGATTTCCTAATTTATCAAATAGCTCACACACCCCATCCTCCTCCCATTTTCTCTTTCT
>CAJVYZ010000373.1 GCA_913009915.1 uncultured Gemmatimonadota bacterium
TGAAAACACAAAACCTAGTTTTTTTTTTCAAGCAGAAGACGGCATACGAGATATATCAGTGTGACTGGAGTTCAGACGTGTGCTCTTCCGATCTATATGTTCTATGTGTCCGTCCGGATGAGAGCGGCCGATTTCCCTGGCGAACAATCGTGCCAAATGCGACTTCCCGGCTCCCGACGGCCCGACGATGGCGGTCACGTGGCCGCGGGGGACGGTGAAACAGATATCCTCGAGGACCTCCGTGGTGCCGTCGTAGGCAAAGGTGACGTGGTCGAAACGGATATCCCTGGTGAAGGTCGCGGGGCGCTCTTCCGGCAAGTCCACATCGGTCTGGGGCCGGTCGAGCAACTCGAAGACCCGGTCGGCACTGGCCATCGCAATACTCACCGTGGCCGGATACTGGGCGATGGACTTGATGGGCGACATCATCCGGAGCGCCGCCACGAGGAAGACCACGATCACCTCCGGGCTCAACGAAATGCCGAGGATCTCGGGACGAGTACCCGCCAGAACGAGGAGCACGAGGACCAGCACGCCGAACAGCTCACTGATGGGACTCATCGCCAACATGAACCGCTGGGTTCGAATGACCAGCTTGCGGTACCGTTGCGACTGCTGGAGGAATTCCCCGATCTCACGGTCCTCTTCGCCATAGGCTCGGATCAGCTTGATGGCGCCGACCCGCTCGGCAATCGTGGCCGTCACTTCGCCGCGCTCGTCCGCGCGGCCGCGCGCGTGGTACCGCAATCGCTTGAGGAGTGCGCCTATTCCGAGGATGAGCAGCGGCGCCAAGGCCACGGTCAGCAGCGTGAGACGCATGGAAATCTGCGTTAGAGCGACCAGGCTCACGAGAATCATGAACGTGTTTTGCACCAGTCGTGCCATGGTGGCCGACACGATGATTTTCGTCTCTTCGACGTCACTCAGGAGGGAGGCGATCACCTGGCCCTGCTTGGTCGACTGGAAATAGCTCAGGTCCAGACGCAGGATGTGGCCGAACAGCCGGACGCGAAGATCCCGGACCATGCCTTCTTCGATGAGGACCCTGGTGTAGGCAGCCACATACGCCAGAACATTCTTGAGCACGACCACGAAGAAAAACAGGGCCAGAATGCGGATCGCTGCCACCGTTGGGGTCGCGCCGGCGAGCAGCGGCGCTGACACCCAGTCGACGAAGGACTCGAGCCGGGTCGGCGTAGCCACGTCGAGAGCCCCTGCCGTTCCGAACAGGACCCGCAGCAAGGGGATGAGCAGTACCAGAGTGAAACCGTCGAGGAGCGAGGCCAGAAAGCTGGCCAGGAGGCTCAGCCCTATCTGGGGCCGAAACAGCCTTAGGAGACCAAAGAGCCTGCGCGCTGAGGCCATGGTCAGCCCCGCCGAGGCGTCAACAAGGCGATCGGCAGAATGACTTCCTCCGGCGCGACCCCCCCATGGAGGAAGGCTCCTCGATACCGAGCTTGATACTCCCGCAGCTTCGTCGGGTAGACGAAGAACCGGTCGCCGATGGCCAGGAGGAGCTGCGTGTTGGGCTTCTCCGCCGGCAGGCCGTAGTCGGCTAGCCGCTTCACCAGAATGGCCGCGGACGGGTCCTCGGCGCGGATGTCCTCGGCAAACTTGTACCGGAGGTGCGGCGTGGCGTCGCGCCTGGCATACACAGTGGCCGGGGTATGGCAGTGGATAGAACCGTGGTCCGTCGTCAACAATACGGGGACGTTGCGACGCTCGGCCTCCTGGAGTGCTGCCAGGAGTGCGGATCGTTCGAACCAGGTGCGCGTGAGATTGCGGAGCGCGGCAGTGTCACGTGCCACTTCATAGAGCGTCGCGTTCTCCGTTCGGCCGTGGGTCAGTTGATCGATGAAATTGAAGACGAGCGCAGTCACACCATCGTGCGCCAGGTGGGCCGGCAAGCGCCGGAGCATCGCCTCGCCGTCGGAAGCGGTGAACACCTTGTCGTAGCGGACCGGCACGTCCTCGCCCGTCAAATCCTTCAGTTGCTCGGTCAGCAGTTCCGCCTCGTGGGCGTTCAACCCGCCCCCTCCCCCGTCCCGCGGCCGCCACCACTCCGGGTGTCGCGCCGCCAGTTCCGCGGGGAACAGGCCGCTAAATATGGCGTTACGGGCATAGGGCGTGGCCGTCGGCAGGATGGAGAAGTAGTGCGCCGTCTCCACCTCGAACAGAGCACCAATCAGTGGGCGGAGCACGGCCCACTGATCGAGCCGCAGACAATCCACCACGACCAGCATCACCTTGCCGTCCGCCTCGAGCACCGGACGCAGGAACTCGGCGCCGATATCCACCGACAATGGCGGTCTGTCCGACTCGGAATCGTGAAGCCAACCGGGATAGCTGCCGGCGATAAACTTGGCAAAGTCACCCCGCACGGCCGATTGCAGGGTCACCAGCGCTTCCTGCAACCCCGGTTCGTCCGCTTCGGACAGCTTCACCTCCCATTCGGCCAGTTCGGTGACCAGCTCGATCCATTCGCGCCACCCCATGTCGCTGCCGTGGTGAGCATCCAACTCGCGGTACCGGGTGGTAAAATCGCGTGACAGGCGCTGTTGCCGGATGCGGTCGCCCTCTACCAACCGCGTGACGACCGTGAGGATCTGCCTCGGGTTGACCGGCTTGACCAGGTAGTCGGAGATCTCCACGCCGATCGCTTCCTTGAGCGTTTCCTGCTCTTCGCTCTTGGTGACCATGACCACCGGCGTCGTCTGGTCGACTTCCCGTATCGCCCGGAAGATTTCCAGGCCCCGGCGGCCGGGCATCTGCTCGTCCAGGAGTACCACCCCATAGGTCTTGCGCTGGAGCAGCACGAGAGCATCATCTCCGTGAGCCGTCCGGTCCACGGTGAACCCATGGTCTTCCAGAAACATGATGTGGGAGGTGAGGCTCTCGACCTCGTCGTCCACCCAAAGGATAGTCTTGGGACGCGTCATGGCCGAAAGCTAACCACCGGTGGGCCGGCGGAGGAGGGCGCCGGAAGCGTCCGAGGCGCCGGCCCACTCGCCAGGGTGGCCCCGCACGCATCCCGGAGCCTAGATTCCCCCGCGTGACCTCTTCAGCCCCCGCGCCCCGCATCCTCGTCGTGCGCTTCAGCTCCATTGGGGACCTCGTCCTCATCACTCCGTTGTTGCGGGCGCTGAGAGCCCGACACCCGGATTGCTACCTCGCCGTGGCCACCAAGGAAGAATTCGCGCCGCTGCTGCGTCACAATCCCAACGTCGATCGGATAGTCGAATTCGCCCCCGGCGACCGGCTCACGCACCTGGCTCGCGACCTGCGAGCCGAACGCTTCACCCACCATCTCGATCTCCACGACAGCATGCGGAGCCGAGCCCTGCGCTGGTTGGTCCGCGGCCGGTGGCACGGGTACCCGAAGCATCGGCTGGCCAGAACCGCTCTCATTCGCACCAAGCGCAACATCTACCGGCGGGGCACCCCACCGGTGGCCGAACGGTACTTCGCCGCAGCCCGCGGCCTGGGGGTCACACCGGACGGAGAGCCACCTGACCTCTATCTCGATCCGCCGGAGCGCGAACGAGCCCGAATCTGGCTGCGGGACCTTGGGCTCGGTGATGGCCGACCGGTCGTCGTTGCCGCGCCGATGGCGGCACATTTCACCAAGCGCTGGCCGGTGGCGCACTGGCAGGCCCTGGTAGCGACCCTGACGGCACGGGGAGTCGATATCGTCGTAGTAGGGGGCTCCAAGATCGGAAGAGCGTCGGGTAGGGGAAGAGGGTAGATCTCGGTGGTCGCCGTAGCATTAAAAAAAAAACACTAAAAAACCACTCTC
>CAJVYZ010000374.1 GCA_913009915.1 uncultured Gemmatimonadota bacterium
CTCGGCGGCACGGGGGTCATGGCGTGAGAGTGGCCAACATCGTGTCCACCCCCTTCAAAGGGCCCTGGAAAGGGTCGGTGCGTGGGTGTCTGCCGGCGACACCATCATTGGCGAATGAGGCGAGTTGTCCGGCCGTAAGTGGAAGGACCTGTAGCAGCGCCGGTTCGACCATGGCCAGGACACGCCGCATCAGTTCCAAGGGCAAATGGACCATGGGGCCGGGCCGGCCTCGCAATTCAACGCGTATCTTGCGCATTAGATCGAGAACCGTCAGTCGGTCCGGGCCTCCTACCTCGATGATCTCGCGGCCGGGTGTTTGGCCCACAATGGAGCTGAGGATCATGGCAAGATCATCTCGATCGATCGGTTGCGCCATGATGCTCCCGGCACCCGGAATCAGGCCCACGGGGGCCCCGGCGAGTGCGGCAAGCCCTTCGAGAACAGGACTGCCCTCGCCGAACACCATCGTTGGGCGTACGATGAGCCAGTCCGTGCGGCTGTCTCGGACCACGCTCTCGGCTCGGGCCTTGGCCTCGGCATAAGGATAGTAGCGCCGATCGGGGAAGCCGGCGGCGATCGTGCTCACGAAGATGAAGCGGGATACCCCGGAATCCTCGCAGGCGCTCACCAGCCGCCGAGTTCCCTCGTGGATCACCCTGGCGTAGTCTCTGGAGTGGGCCTTACCGGTTACGGCGGCCAGGTGCAGGACGGTGTCGGCGCCGGCAAGCGGTTTGGCGTAGGTGGAGGGCTGCGTGATGTCGCCCGTCAAGTATCGCCAACCCTCTGCCCGGGGGACGGTTCGCTGGAGGGCGTCGGGCGACCGTGTGAGGACGGTGACATCGGCCCCGGTCCCGGCCAGGTGCCGCAGAAGGCCGCGGCCTACGAATCCGCTTGCGCCGGTGATGAACAAGGGGCCCATGGCTGACCGGTCGGTCGTGCGGACGTTACGGGAGAATGCGCTTGGGCTCGGCGAGTTCACCTCGGTCACGGTAGCCGACGGCCTCGAGCAGGAATCTCCAACGAAGTCGGAAGACCCCCTTGATATCCTCCCACGCGGTAGAGACGATCTTGACCCGGCTATCGTCATCTTCGATCCATTGTACCGGGGTATCCTTGATGCGGTAACCCCGCTTCTCGGCCAGAACCAGCAATTCCGTATCGAAGAACCATGACTCGTCCTTGATCTGCGGCACGATATCGTCAACCACTCGGCGGCTCACTGCCTTGAAGCCGCACTGGGCGTCGCTGAAGGACGTCCACAGCACTACCTTGACCAACAGGTTGTACCCGCGTGAGATGATCTCGCGCTTGAGGCTGCGCGTGGTGCGCGAGTCTTTCATCAGGCGCGAGCCGGTCCCGAGGTCGTAGCCGTCGTTCAGAATAGCGTCCACCAGGATTGGGAGCGCGCGCAACTCCGTCGACAAGTCCACGTCCGTGTAGCACACCACGTCGGCCTTGCTGTGACTCCACGCATGGCGCAAAGCCCTGCCGCGCCCGCGGTGGGCCAACTGGAGGTACTCTACGTCCTGATATTGGCGCTCAAGATCCCGGCCGACACGATCGGTGCCGTCAGTCGATCCGTTGTCGACGATGAGCACACGGCTTTCGTAGGGAAGATGCTGGTGAAGAAAGGCGCGAACCGTCGACACGCTCTCCGCCAACACGTGGGCCTCGTTCAGCACGGGAATGACCACGTCCACCGAAGGGTGTCCGGTGCGGGTGTCCGGGGTGGGAACCACGGCGCCTCCTCGATCAGCTAGTTGACGAAACGAGCCACGCGCCCTGGCTCCGACGTGCCTGGCGCGACTGTGGTCCTCTCGCCACAGCCCGGCCCGCTCGGCCCCCGCCTGCGCGTCATCGGTCGCAGAGCAGATTTGTTGAATAACCACATGACAATGACTTACGTATACCGCGCGGGGGGGCTCCCTAGGCCTTCCGAGGAAAAAAGCAATAACGGTACCAGTCGCACTTCAGTCCTCGACCACATGGGTCCTGAAGACCTCTCGGTAGCCGGCCCAGCGGTCCTGGTCGAATCCGGTGTCTCCCAGACACGCTGCTGCGGCGTACGCCATCGCCAGGGCATGATGGGTATTGTCGTGGGCAAACAACCCCTGGCGTCCGAGGGTAAGGAGGCGTGGTTGAGCGGACGCCCAAGCGTCGAGCGCTTCGAACGGCTCCTGGTACCCCTCGAGATAGATCGGGTACGCCTGCCGCAGACGCCTCGTTTGAACGGCAACCGGAGCGGCCGGAAGCGGAATGCCGGCCGACGCCAGATCCGCGGCCACGAGCTGTGCCAGATCTTTATCTGACTGGTTCCAGCGCTCGTCGTCGACCGAGCAGGGGAGTTCCGCGCACAACACTGTCCGGCCGGCTGGGTCCTGTCGCGCGGCGTAGTTCTTCGGCTCCGACATCCTGGTCATGGCGGTGTCGGCTCCGGGAAAGTAGTGCGCGTCGTACTCGGAGAACCGGTCGACGGGTAGTTCGAGGTAGATGAGCAACATGGCCCGGTAGTGGATGGATCCGGCGGCCTCCCGGACGGAGTCGGGGACCTTCCCACGCATGCACCGCGCGAGCAGGGTGATGGGGATGGTGGACCAGACATAGTCGCCGGTGATCGTCTCTCGCCCCTGCGGCCCCTCGACTTCGACCGACCAGGGGTCGCCGGTTCCCGACGGCTGAGTAAGCCCCGTGACAGTTGTCTCCAACCGGATGGCGGCACCGAGGTCCTCAGCGGCCCGGGCGTATGCCTCACTGATCTGGCCGAAACCGCGCACGGGGTAGTAGAACCGTCCGGCCCCAGGCCGGCGGAATCCCGGTACCTGTCCCAGGACCTTGCCAACGAGCTTGCCGAACGAAGCCGCCGAGACGCGGCGCCGGGCCTGGATGGCGGACAACGACTCGGGGTCGTGGCCCCAGATCTTTCTGGCGTAGGGGAAGTAGAAGTCCCGGCAGATCGTCGGACCGAGAGACGCCTCGAGAACGCCGGCGAAGGACTCGGTCGCGGGAAGGGACCGAAAGGGCTTCAGCGCCATGTCCCGCATGCTTCCCACGGCGAATCCCGGATCCAGGCGCAGAAGAAGGTCGACCGGTTTGAGTGGGAAGTGAATCCAGCGTCCCCGCAACCGGATACGGCCGTGGCGCGGCCGGTCCAACAGATCGCCCTCCAGCAGTCGGCGTATGTCAGCCAGAATGACGGGGTCACACGCTGGATGGAGACGATGACTGCCGTAGTCGAGACGGTGGCCGTTCAATTCGAAACTTCCGGCATTCCCTCCGACGACGGGCTGCTGTTCGATGACCGTGACGCTGGCTCGCTCGAGGCGCCGGAGTTGCCAGGCGGCGCCCACTCCGGCGGGCCCCGCGCCCAGCACGATGACATGCGGGCCAGTCACGCTCCACCCATGCCGGGGCCAGGGGCGGAGCGGCGGCGTTCGCCGCGACGATAGAAAAGCCAGAAAAGACCGCTGAGGAGACCGCCGGCGATCAATACCGTCTGCCATATCAGGGAGGCCGCCACGCCCAATACCGGAGCGACGCCGAATGGTGCCAGCATGGCGGCCAGCGTGGCTTCACGAATGGCCAGCCCGCCCAGACTGATCGGCAGCAAACCGGACAGCTTGGCCACCGGCCACGCCAGAAACCATACCGAAAGCGGCTGCACTATGCCGATGGCGTTGCCGATGACCGCATTGAGCGTGACGAAACTTGCCTGAATCGCCAAGGACAGCGACAAGGCCATGAGCGCGGTCCCGGGACGTGTGGCGAGCCGGCGCAGGGCCACCAACGTTCGCCCCAG
>CAJVYZ010000375.1 GCA_913009915.1 uncultured Gemmatimonadota bacterium
CCTCATGTACGTAGAGAGTTTTGGCAATCCCATGCGCTTTCGGGAGATCGCCCAGCGGATCACCAAACGGAAGCCGATCATCGTGGTCAAGGCCGGCCGTTCCGAAGTGGGAGCCAGGGCCGCCTCATCCCACACCGGCGCGCTCGCCGAGGGCGACGCCGCGGTGGGCGCCCTCCTCGACCAAGTCGGGGTCATCCGAGCTCAGAGCGTCGAGGAACTGTTCGACTTGGCCATGGGATTCGAGGGCGGCAGAATGCCACGCGGGGACCGGGTCGCCATCCTTACCAACTCCGGCGGCCCTGGTATCCTCACGGCCGACGCCTTGGCCGATCGCGGACTCACCGTTCCCGAGTTGAGCGATGATACCGTGCAGCAATTGCGGCCCCTGTTCCCTCCAGAGGCGTCGGTCCGCAACCCGCTGGACATGATCGCCTCGGCCACACCCGAGGGTTACCGCACCGCCCTCGACGCCCTCCTCTCCGACGACGGCATCGATTCGGCCGTCGTCATTTTCGTCCCGCCGCTCGGGGTCCGGCAAAAAGACGTGGCGGCGGCCATCGCCGAGGTGGGAACCAGAAGCGAGGCCAAGCCGGTGCTGACGGTGCTCATGGGGAGAAAAGGCTTGCCGCAGGGCAAGGCCGAGTTGCACGACGCGGGCATTCCGGCGTTCATCTTCCCCGAATCGGCAGCCCGGACACTTGGCGCCATGTACGACTACGAGGTCTGGCGCAATCGGCCTGTGGAGGCGCCGGCGGAGCTGGCGGTGGACCGGGACCGGGCAGCCGCGATACTCCGGCAAGCCGGTTCGGCAACCAAGTTGTCCGAGCACGCCACCCTCGACCTCCTGTCTGCCTACGGCATTCCCACGGCGCCGGCACGCCTGGCGACGTCGGAGGAAGACGCCGCCACGATAGCCCAGGAAATCGGCGGTCCGGTCGCCATGAAGATCGTGTCGCCCCAGATCGTGCATAAGACGGACGTCGGTGGTGTGGTTATCGGTGTCGAGGGTGCGGATGAAGCCAAGGCCACCTATCGGGGGATCGTTTCCCGGGCGGTGGCAGCAGTTCCGGGGGCCGAAGTTACCGGCGTTCTGATCCAGAGGATGGTTACCGAAGGACGCGAAGTGATCGTCGGCATGTCGCGCGAACGCATGGGACCCATCCTGATGTTCGGGCTGGGAGGTGTGTTCGTCGAGGCACTCAAGGACATCGTGTTCCGGGTCGCTCCTCTGGCCCGGTTGGACGCCCTCGACATGGTGAACGGCATTCGCGCACGGCCCATACTGGATGGGTTCAGAGGCGAGGATCCAGCCGATATCGCCGCCATAGTGGACGTCCTGCTGCGGACCTCCCAACTGGCGCTGGACTTCCCCCAGATTGCGGAGCTGGACATCAACCCGCTACTTGCCGGCGCCACGGGAGTCGTGGCGGTGGACGGGCGCATTATGATCGAGCACGACCAGCACACCTCCGGAAGGCGCTAGCGAATGGACTGGCGAATCGTGGCGGGACTCATCGGCCTTGGTATCGTGATCGGCTTCGTGATCCGGTCGAGTATCGGATTTCTCATGAAAGTCGCAGTCGTGGTGATCGCCCTGGCCGCGTTCCACGTAATCTCTCCCGACGGCATTCCCGAAATGGTTCGCCAGGGCCTTGCCTGGTTGTACAACTTGGTCAGTTCCGAGGCCAAGGACGTGCTTCCCAAGCGCTGATGCTCCATCTGAGGGCCCCTTCCGAGTCTTCCCACGAGTCATGAAACCTGGGCGCCGGGTATGAGGTAGTGGTTATTCTACCACACGATATCTTCTTCACCGCCGACATACGCGCATTACCATTGCAGAGGTAGTTTCACCATGCGACATACCAGATCCGCTCTGTCCTTCTTGTTGATGATTCCAATGCTGGCGGCCTGTGCCTCGTCCTCGGCGGGCGTGAGCCAGACCCCGGACCCTGAAAAAGGCGACAAGGAGGAAACCTCCCAGGCGGCCAAGCTGGATTCCGCCTTTACCAAGGCCGTGAAATCGAGCACCTCCTACGAAGGCCTGTTCACCGTGTACCAGGACACGGTGACCGGTAAAACCCACCTGGCTATCAGGCCCGAGCAGCTCGACAAGGAATTCATCTACTTCACCTATACCGAGAATGGCGTGGTGGTGGCCGGCCAGTTCCGGGGCCGCTTCCGCGACAACAAGGTCTTCACCATCCGCCGGCGGTTCGAGCGGATCGAGTTGGTGACCCTGAACGACAACTTCTACTTCGATCCAGACAACGCGCTGGCTCGGGCGGAAACGGCCAACATCAGCCAAGCCGTCATGGCGTCGCAGAAGATCGTGGGAGTGCAGGATTCGACCGGGGTGATTCTGATCGAGAGCGACGGCTTGTTCCTGACCGAGACACTGGCCCGGGTCAAGCCCATTTCGCCACCGGGGGCGCGTCCCGGCACGCGCTTTACGCTCGGCAACCTGAGCAAGGATAAGACCCACATCCGGGCCGTACGGAACTACCCGCTGAACACGGATATCGTGGTCGACTACGTGTACGACAACAGCTCCCCGGTGAACGGCGGGGGCCCGGACGTCACGGATCCACGCTACGTCACGATCACCGTGCAGCATTCGCTTATCGAGATGCCGGAGAACGGTTTCCAGCCACGGTTCGACGACCCCCGAGTCGGCTATTTCACCCAGCAGGTGACCGACCTCACCTCGACCAGCGCCACGCCGTATCGCGACCTGGTCAACCGGTGGCAGCTGGTCAAGAAGAACCCCGACGCGGCCCTGTCCGAACCGGTTGAGCCCATCACCTTCTGGATCGAGAACACCACTCCAAGGCACATCAGGGGAATCGTCAAGGATGGTGTCCTGCAATGGAATCGCGCCTTTGAAAAGGCCGGCTTTAAAAATGCCGTTCAGGTCAAAATCCAACCCGACGATGCGGAGTGGGACGCCGGCGACATCCGCTACAATGTTCTGCGATGGACCTCATCGCCCCGGCCGCCCTTCGGCGGCTACGGGCCGAGCTTTGTGAATCCACGAACCGGTCAAATCCTCGGTGCCGATATTATGCTCGAATACAGCTTCCTGACCAGACGACTCAATTTTGAAAGCGTCTTCTCCTCCGCCGCACTGGAGAGCCCGGTCTCAGAGCTTCTTGGAGAAGACGAATACTGCGTGCTGGGCAACCACCTTCAGATGTCGAATTTGTTTGGTTTGACAACCAACCGCGTGCTCGGCGTGGATGAGGTGGAGAACAGCGAACTGCTGACCGATGCCACATATTTTCTCATGCTGCACGAGGTAGGTCATACCTTAGGCTTGAATCACAACATGAAGTCGAGCCAAATGCTCGCTCCCGAAAAAATCAATGATGTGAAATTCACCCGGGAAAACGGCTTGACCGGTTCCGTGATGGATTATCCTGCCGTAAATGTTGTTGGTGATAAGAGGCGCCAGGGCCAGTACTACACGACGGTCCCGGGACCGTACGATATCTGGGCCATCCAATATGGCTACTCTCCGGGCGATTCGAACCCAAAAAAGGAAGCACGGAGATTGAGCGACATCGCGTCTCGCTCCACGGAACCCGCGCTCGCATTTGGCAATGATGCCGATGACATGCGTTAGATCGGAAGAGCACACGTCTGAACTCCAGTCACACTGATAGAAGTCGTATGCCGTCTTCTGCTTGAAAAAAAAAAAAAAACACTGATATAAATCGTATGCCTGCTTCTGCTTGAAAAAAAAACATACTATATCCCTAACTCATATACCTTTTCACTCACCATCTCTTTATCC
>CAJVYZ010000376.1 GCA_913009915.1 uncultured Gemmatimonadota bacterium
TTCTTTTGTTTTTTTAATGATACGGCGACCACCGAGATCTACACTCTTTCCCTACACGACGCTCTTCCGATCTGAACCTGATGATCAAAATCGTGCACAAGGCGGGGAGGCACATGGAGAGCTCCGTCGTGGCTGCCTACGCGGCGCTGCTGCTGGGCTCCACTGTGCAGGACGACAGCGACCACCTGCTGCGCCTGCGCAGAGCGCTGCGCAACGAGGACACGCGGCCGCTCATCGCCGCGCTGAACAAGGTCCTCGACTTCATCAAGTTGACGAGCGACGGATCGGCGAACACGGCCCGGCCATCTCCGCTGTACCAATCGACGCCGCCACCGAAGCCGACACTGAACACCGACGCGTGCCAACCCAACACCGCGCGCAGGTTGGTGGCGGTCAGGTCGGTGCCGAAGGCGTAGGCGCCGCTGGTGTAGGTGTACGCCGGCAGCTTGCGCCACATGAGAGACACGGTGGCGGCGAACGGACTGGTGTCGTTGCCCACGATGCCTACGCGCACCCCGGCGCCAAAGCCGAGGGCCACGTCTCCGATGCGCTTGGCATCGGGATCGATGGTGACGTTATCGCGATTCCCGGGGAGGAGTTGCAAGGCCCCCAGCAGATCGACAGCCAGGAGACCACTTTCCAAGCCGTCGTAGAGTCCTACGGCCACATCGATGGTTGGTTCGGGGGCGGTGACGTCGTCACCGGCGGGGACGATGTTGCTGGAGCCGTCGTAGCTGTCGCTCGGCAGCGTCACCCGGGTAACGTTGGCCCGGAAGGTCACGGAAAAATGCCCCAAGCCACCCAGCATGCCCACTCGGCCGAGTTCGGGGTTGCCACCGCTGATGAGCTGTCCTACGACGGGTTGGTAGATCCTGAGACCGTCTATCGCGGCGTTGCACAGATTCCCCTCGGTACCGGTGAAGGGCTGGCACTGGCTGTTCTGCGCCAGGCCGGCGCTGGGGCAAACCACGGCGAAGTACAATCCCATCCGGGCAAATCGCGACCAGCACATGTCGCCTCCTTACGTCGTGAACCGCACCTCCTGATCTCCGGTACGGATCTCGCCAATAACCCACGTTTCGACCCCGGCTCGTTCGGCGGCCTCGACCGCCTGGGTTACCGATTCGGCCGGCAGGACGCCGATATAGCCGATGCCGAGGTTGAACACCTCCCGCATCTCCGCGGTGTCCACCCGGCCGCCCTGTTGCAGCATGGTGAACAAGGTCGGCACCTGCCAACTCTCCGCGTCCACCTCGGCGGAGGCGGATTTGGGCAATATGCGGACCAGGTTGCCGGCGATACCGCCGCCGGTGATGTGCGCCATGCCGTGCATGTGACCGATGACCGGCCACACGGCGTCGAAGTACGAGCGGTGTATGGCGAGTAACGCGTCGGCCACGGTCCCCTCCGTGTCCGGCAGCGGCGCGTCGATCGCCAGCCCCATGTCCCGGAACAGAATGCGGCGCGCCAGAGTGTACCCGTTGGTATGGAGGCCGGTGGAGGCGTAGCCGAGCAGCACATCGCCGGGGACTATTGCGGCGCCATGGATGGCGGCGGGGCGCTCGACCACGCCGACGATGGTACCGGCCAGGTCGAAGTGACCGGGCTGGTAGACGCCCGGCATCTGGGCCGTCTCGCCGCCGGTCAGCGCCATCCCGTGTGCCCGGCACCCCCGGGCGACGCCTTCGACCAGGTCGGCAATGGTGTCGACGGTGAGATCGGCCCCGGCGATGTAGTCCATGAAGGCCAACGGTGTGGCCCCGTGCACCAGGATATCGTTGACGCTGTGGTTGACCAGATCCTCGCCCACCGTGTGGTAGCGCCCGGCGGCCTCCGCCACCAGCACCTTGGTGCCCACTCCGTCGGTGCTCATGACCAGCGTGGGCTCGGCGAACCCATCGGGCACGCGTACCATGCCACCGAAGGCCCCGACGGTACCGGTGACCCATTGCGTGCGGGTCCCGGCAACCGTCTGGGCGATCCGTTGTTTGGCGGTTTCCGCGGCGGCCAGATCGACGCCCGCATCGCGGTAGCTGGTTGCCTTGCTCTCGGGGGACGAAGGAGAATCGGCCATGGGGCGCGTACGTCTAGGGATCGGGCTGGATGTCGAACCGCACCAGGTCGGCGAAGGCGCGCACCCGGTCGGTTACTTCGGGGTGCCCGATCTCGTGGAAACGATTCACCGAGAACGCCTCCACCGCGAACGACCCCATGGCGGATCCGAACACCATGGCCCGGCGCACGTTGTGCGCCGTCAGGTCGCCGGTCCGGGCCAGGTGGGCCATGAATCCTCCGGCGAAGGCGTCGCCGGCGCCGGTGGGATCGAACACCTCTTCCAGCGGATAGGCCGGGATGTAGAACGTGCTCTGTTTGTCGACCAGCACCGCGCCGTACTCGCCCTGCTTGACGACGGCCATGGAGGGGCCTTGTTCGAGGATCCAGCGGGCCGCCCGATACACGTTCCAGTCGCCGGACAGTTCCCGGGCCTCACTGTCGTTGACCATGAGAACATCGATCCTGCCCAGCAGGTCCATCAGCACATCGCGTTTGCTCTGGATCCAGTAGTTCATCGTGTCGCACACCACCAGCTCGGGCTTGCGCACCTGGTCGAGGACCATCAGTTGCAGTTCGGGGTCGATGTTTCCCAGGAACACGTACCGGGCATCGCGCAGGTGCTCGGCGATGTTCGGCTGAAAATCGGCGAACACGCCGAGCCGAGTCTCCAGTGTTTCACGGTTCTGCAGATCGTATGAGTACCGTCCCTTCCAGCGAAAGCTCTCACCCTTGGCGTGCTCGACCGCGGACCAATCCACACCGCGCTCGATCCACCGGTCGAGCTCGGCGATAGGATAGTCATCGCCGATGACCCCGACCACGCTGACCGGATGCAGCAACGACGCGGCCACGCTGAAGAACACCGCCGACCCACCGAGGGCGTCGGCGGTTTCCCCGAACGGGGTCGTCACCGAGTCGAGAGCGATGCTACCGACTACCAGAAGCGTCATGACGTCACATCCGATCAGGCGCAGAAAGGCCGAGTAGGGTCAAACCGTTGGCGAGGGTGATCCGGGCTGCGTGGGCGAGAGCCAACCGGGCGCGTTCCACCTCTGGCGGCGCTCCCAGAACCCGGCAGTGGTGGTACCACGAGTGAGTGGCGCGAGCGACGTCCTCGAGGTAACTGGCGATCCGATGGGGCTCCAATTCGCGGGCCGCGCGGGTGGCAATCGATGGAAACGCCGTCAGTTTCTTGAGGAGGTCGATACCTTCCTTGGCGGGAAAATCTTCCAACCGGACATCGGATGACACGGTGTCAGGATCGAGTCCCGCCACCCGGAAGATACCACTCATCCGCGCGTGGGCCATTTGCACGTAGAACACCGGGTTCTCTTCCGTTTGACTCTTGGCGAGGTCGACATCGAAGTTGAGTTGCGAATCACTGCGGCGCATCAAAAAGAAGTAGCGCGCGGCGTCCACGCCGACTTCTTCCACCAGGTCGTGCAACGTCACGAAGTCG
Organism: uncultured Gemmatimonadota bacterium; assembly: GCA_913009915.1. Classification (GTDB taxonomy): domain Bacteria; phylum Gemmatimonadota; class Gemmatimonadetes; order Gemmatimonadales; family GWC2-71-9; genus N074bin45. The sequence goes on from CAJVYZ010000376.1 coordinate 3,515, forward strand.
CCGGAGCGCTTCGACATCTTCACCTCTTCCCCGCCGCGGACAATCTTCACCAACTGGACCAACGCCACGTCGAAGAACCGCTCGGAATACCCCAGTGCGCGGAGTGCCGCCCGCATGCGGGGAATGTATCCGTGGTGATCCGCTCCCCACACGTCGATGACTCGGTCGAAGCCGCGGTCATGCTTTAGATCGGAAGAGCACACGTCTGAACTCCAGTCACACTGATATATCTCGTATGCCGTCTTCTGCTTGAAAA
>CAJVYZ010000377.1 GCA_913009915.1 uncultured Gemmatimonadota bacterium
GCGAGCGCGACATGGCTTCTAGTTCGGTCCGTTCGCTGGGGGACAGGTCGAGGGGATGCGCCGAAGTAAACACGCTCGAATATACCACTCGTGTCGTACTTACGCAACTTCAGTTACAGTCCACTAGTAGGCCCGGCCGTTCATTTTGGCACGTCCGAAGTGGGGCCCGCAGTTCAACGGCAAGACGTTAGAGAGCGCTCGCATCCTTGGAGATCCCGTGAGGCCACAGGCTCTTGCCCTACTTGGCTCTGCAATAGGCCTTCCATCATGGCAGGTGCGGTGGGACAATCAGTTTGGCCTCCATTGGAACCTTGGCCCACCACATATGGTCATCCGCGAGCCGCGTGAGTCTAGAGCTAAGTCCCCCAAGGTCCGTGCCCTCCTCGGTCGAAGAGCAATCCGTCTCCACGGGACCCATTGGATTCAGATTGCAGCGGAAGCTTGGCGGCTCGCTCTCGCGGACGGCACTACAGCCAGACGTTCATCATCTGCTCGTCAATGTGACATAGCCTCTGCCCGTCTCTCAGGAGAACGTTTGACAGGGCTGGTTATCGATACCTCGACCGGATCGACGACTTTCTATTTCGACCTCGGTGCAGTCCTGGCTGTAAGGCGGCCGCGAGGCTGGGGTGGTGAACCGCGTGGAAGGGACGACGGAGAGCTTTGGAGTCTTATGGGTCCAGGTCAGCGACATTTTGCTGTTTGGGCAAGCGGCACCTACATATTCGGAAGCACTAAGAAAACTGATCCTGCACCCCGACCCCTATCACGGCCGAGAGACAACCTCGCGAGCATCACGATAGGCCACGTACCGGGTAGCGCTATCTAACCGGCCGTTGGAACAGCGGGCCCCGTGGGCCATATAAGTGGTGGGTCGTCCACAATTGGTAGGCCTGGCCGTTCAGTTCGGCATGCCCGAAATACGGCCCGCAGTTCAACGGCAGGACGTTATGCGGCAGTGAAGCAAGGTGTTAGTCATGCCTCACAATCACGTTCGCCAGGAGGTATACCATATGAGGCCATTCACCCCACAGCAATTGCTGGCCTGGCTCGTAGTCCTTTCCGGATGTACGGACCCGGGCGGTACCAACCTCGAGGCTAACAAGGAGTTAGTCCGTCAGTTTACGGTTGCGGCGAATGCAGCGGACTGGGATGCACTCGCGGACATTGTCGCCGATGACTTTCACCGGCATAGCGCTGCCACTGCCGGACCCCCAGTGACTTCGCGAGACGAGTTCGTGCAACTTCAAGAAGGCTTCCTCGTCAGCTTTCCGGACCAGCAGGTAAAGGTCCGACAGCTTGTCGCGGAAGACGACTACGTTGCCGCCCTGGCCACATACAGTGGGACCCAGACCGGCCCGATGGGCGATGTACCTGCCACGGGGAAAGCGGTATCAGCTCCATTTCTTGCGTTGTTCAGGATCGAGGCTGGAAAGATTGTGGAGCTTTGGGTTGAGTGGGACAATATGGCCATGCTCACCCAACTGGGACTGGCTCCGCCGCCCGCTCCATCAGACGATTGATAGAGGCGGGAGTCTGCTCGTCTAACCCCTATAAGGCTTCCTCTGTCAAGCGGACGTATTTAGACAACACGGGGGTGGGTGGTCCCCGTTTTTCTCTTGTGCCAGTGCCACGGTGATTCTGACTTCATTTCGGTTGTCGGTGCCGGAGCGAGTGTCCTGCACCAAACACCTATCGAGGCTCTGTGATGCGGGGGATAACCATCGTTCCCCGCGGCCTAGAAACTCATCTGTGCCCTCGTGCCGTCCTATTCAAGCGGCGACCTCATCCGTGGTGGCATGTGTCAGTTAGCTCCAGGCTCGGGTGAGGGGCAGAACACCATGCTGCCGGCGAATTGGAGAGGAAGCGGGCGTCCAATCAAGCCACGGGGTTCCGGGCATCATTGTCCCAAGACGGGCTCGGCATCGTGGTCGGTGCCACAGACAGTTTTCATAAGCGCGTCGCTGCGGACTTCACCCCTGCGGACGAGTTAGGTGTCGGGCTCACCCACTTCCCTCCATTGCTATGCGGCCAGGAACTTCTCCTGGTCGAACACCTGGTCCTTTTTCCAGATGTGGTAGACCGCCCGAGCGAGCTTGTGCGCCAGCACCGTCAGGGCCTTGCCCTTGCCGTGCTTCCGCTCGAGCCTGGCGTAGTACTTCTTGCCCTCGGGGTTCTTTCTCAAGAATCCGACGGCTGCCTCCGAGAAGGCCCACTTGAGGTGGGCGTTGCCGATCTTCCTGCCACCGGTGCCGTGGGTCTTGCCGGCCGATTCCCGGGCACACTTGACCAGCCGGGCATACGAGGCCAGCTCCTGCGGCCGAGGGAAGCGGTTGATGTCGTGGATCTCATAGAGGATCACCAGTGACAGGATCTTGCCGATCCCGGGCACCGTGCGGAGCCGATACCCTCGTCGGGGAGTGGCCGTGGCTCGTACGATCCTACAGCTCTATGCCTAAACCGGGTGCCACGCGATGGGTCGTCAATGTCCGCAGCGGGAGACAATGTCGTCCCCGATGTGCATGCCACCCGTGCACCAGCGTTCTGTTCATGAAACGCCAACGAGCCACTTATACGATTCCCGAGAGGACCCTGTCTAGGGTAGTCGCCACCCAATCGGCGTCAGCCCCGGCGAACACCATTGGGAATCGTCCCCGACCCAGAATCGGTCTGTTCGTCATTCCGAACGATGGCCACGGCTAACTGGCGACGGAAGGCCTGAAGCCCCATATTCTACCCGTCGCCGTCCGGAGTTTCAGGCCATGCCCGAGCTGCTCGACCGCCTGAGGAACGCCCTTGCCGACCGCTATCGCATCGAGCGGGAGCTTGGCAGGGGCGGCATGGCGACGGTTTACCTCGCCGAGGACCTCCGGCACCACCGCAAGGTGGCCATCAAGGTCCTGCCGCCCGAGTTCGGCATGACGCTTGGCGCGGACCGGTTCCTCCGTGAGATCGAGGTCTCCGCGGGACTCCAGCACCCCAACATTGTGCCGCTGCTCGATTCGGGCGAGGTCGAGGATCTCTGCTACTACGTGATGCCGTACGTCGAGGGGGAGTCGCTGAGCGACCGGCTAGCGCGCGGCGACGGGTTCTCCGTCCCTGAAGCGGTCGGGGTTCTCAAGGATGTGGCGGACGCGTTGAGCCACGCACACGCCCATGGCGTCGTGCATCGGGATATCAAGCCCGGCAATATCATGCTCTCCGGGCGGCATGCGCTGGTACTCGATTTTGGTGTGGCCAAGGCTGTCACGGAGGCGACGGGCCAGCAGTCGCTGACGGCATCGGGGATGGCCCTTGGAACGCCGGCCTACATGGCTCCGGAGCAGGCCTTGGCTGATCGCTCGCAGGACCAGCGTGTGGACATTTACGCGCTCGGCGTCGTCGCGTACGAGATGTTGGCGATGCGGGCGCCGTTCTTGGCCGGCTCGCTTCAGGAGATGGTGGCGGCGCACCTGACGGTCGATCCGGTGCCGTTGGAGCGGCAACGAGCCGCGCTGCCTCCCGGGTTGTCGCAGGTGGTGATGAAGTGTTTGGCGAAACAGCCGGCCGATCGCTGGCAAACGGCCGACGAGCTGTTGGCGCGCCTGGAGCGCTACACCGCGCCGAGCGGCGGTTCGGACGCAGGACTCGCCCGTGCAGCATTAGAGCGGCGACTGCCCTCGCTACGGCGCGCCGTCTCGCCGCGCCGTGCGGCCGCCGGCGTTGCCGCCCAGATCGGAAGGGCGGCGTGGAGGGGAGGGGTGGAGATCTCCGTGGGCGCCGCATC
>CAJVYZ010000378.1 GCA_913009915.1 uncultured Gemmatimonadota bacterium
GCGTTGCTGTTGTTGTTCTGGTTTTTTTTTTTTTTTAATGGTCCGGCGACCACCGAGATCTCCCCTCTTTCCCTACACGACGCTCTTCCGATCTGCGGTCGTGGCGCACCGGCTGCGGTCGTTCGGAGTGGATCAGGTGGTCGAAGGTGTGGGCGGCCACGGTGTCGTCGCGGTCATCGATCAGGGCGAAGGCCCGACGGTGGCCCTCCGGGCCGACATGGACGCGCTCCCCATCCCGGAGACATCGGGGCTTTCCTACGCCTCGGAGATTCCCGGCCGGATGCACGCCTGCGGCCACGACGGCCACACCACCATGCTGCTCGGCGCCGCTCACTCGCTGGCCGGGCGCCGCCGGTTCCGCGGCCGGGTGGTGTTGCTATTCCAGCCGGGCGAGGAGACGCTGGAGGGCGCGCCGGCGATGTTGGACGACGGGGTGCTCGATCGCTTCGGGATCGAGGTCATCTATGGGCTGCACAACCTCCCCGGTGGTGAGGCGGGAACCATGCGCGTCCCCGATGGGGCAGCCCTGGCGTCGAGTAACCGGTTCACCATTCTGATCCGCGGCACCGGCGGCCACGCCGCACTCCCCCAACTTTGCCGCAACCCGATCGACACTGCCGCCGGCATCGCCACGAGCTTGCACCTCCTGCAGCAGGAGGCGCCGCCCGGTATCGTCCTGGCAACCACCAACGTCACTGCCGGAACCGGGGCGTACAATATCATCCCCGACGAAGCACGGCTCGAGGGTTCGCTCCGCTTTCTCGATCCGGCTGCCGCTCGGTCGGTCACCAGCGAAATGCAGGACGTGGTCTCCGCTGTTGCCATCGATCACGGCGTAACCGCAGACCTCACGATCGAGCCGTTGTGCCCGGTCACCAGGAACCACCCGGTCCAGGCTGCCTATGCCAGGGATGTCGCCGGGAGACTGATGGGCGCCACTGCCGTCACCGAAGGCGAACCGCTGATGGCCTCGGAGGACTTCGCCTTCTTTCTCGAACGGCGTCCCGGCGCGTTCGCTTTCATCGCTAGCGGCGATACGCCGCCGCTGCACAACTCGGCCTACGACTTCAACGACGAGATTCTGGGACTGGGGGCCAGTTATTGGGTCAAGTTGGTGGAAGAGGGGGGTGGCATCTGATGACCCTTCCTCCGACCGTGGCAGCCCGCCTCAAGCGAGGGATGGTCATCCCCGCTCACCCATTGGCGTTGAACGCCCGGCGGCGGCTCGACGAACGACACCAGCGCGCCTTGACCCGGTATTACCTCGCCGCCGGTGCCGGAGGGCTGGCGGTTGGGGTCCACACCACCCAATTCGAGATCCACGACGCCAAGGTGGGTCTATTGCGGCCCGTGCTGGAACTGGCCGCCGAGACCGCCAGGGAAACGCGGCGCCGGACACCCATTCTGGTGGCCGGCGTCATCGGCGCCACGAGGCAGGCCGTGCGTGAGGCTCGCCTGGCGCGCGACCTCGGCTACCACCTTGCCCTGGTCAGTCTGGCCGCCTTCCCCCGTGCCAGCGATGCTGCCATGGTGAAGCACTTGCGGCGTGTAGGCCAAGTCCTGCCGGTGATGGGGTTCTATCTGCAGCCCGCGGTCGGCGGCCGCGAGCTGTCTTATGAATTCTGGCGCAGGGTCTTGGAGATCGACACCCTGGCGGCCATCAAGGTGGCGCCGTTTGATCGCTACCGGACCGGCGAAGTGGTGCGTGCGGTGACCGACTCCGGCCGGGGCGATGTAGCGCTGTACACCGGTAACGACGATCATATCGTACTAGACCTCGTGGCGCCTCCGGGGGGGCGCCGTACCCGCTTCGTCGGTGGGCTGCTGGGCCAGTGGGCCATGTGGACGTCCCGCGCATCCGACCTCTTGGATCGGTGCCATGCGGCCACCAGTCGAGGGGGGTCGGTGCCCCGCTCGCTGTTGGTCACGGCCGCGCACCTGACCGACGCCAACGGCGCCGTCTTCGATGCAGCCAACGGCTTCGCCGGCTGCCTCAGCGGCATCCACGAAGTGCTGCGGCGCCAGGGGTTGTTGCGGGGGAGGTGGTGTCTCGACAGTAGTCAGTCGCTGTCGCGAGGACAGCGGCGCGAGATCGATCGCGTGCTCCAGGCGTACCCGCGCCTGCAGGACGACAGCTTCGTACGCCGGCATCTGGACCAATGGTTGAGCCCGTGAGCTGGGCCTCTAGAATTTCCCTTCCCGCTCCTGGTAGTGGGTGGGTTTCCCCAGCCCAGGTCCGCCGTCCCTGACCCACTGGCCAACACGCTCGATCATTTCGGCCAGGCCTACCGGGGGCGGACCGAACAGCTTCTGGCAGCGAAACGCGTTGCTCAATAGTGCCTCCGTGGATTCGCTCCCTTCGAAGACCGGCTCTACGCCGAACATGGCACCGAAGGCCTCGGCTACTTGCCGTACCGGGACCGTCTCGGCACCGGTGACGTTCAGCACCAGGGGCGGTACGGCGCAGTGCGCCAATGCCCGGAGCGCGATCGCGTTGGCATCGCGCTGCCAGATGACGTTGACGTGGCCCGTGGTAACGTCGATTGATTCGTTTGCTCGGACCTTGTCGGCAAGGTCGCGCAGCACGCCGTAGCGAGGTTCGACGGCGTAGTTGAGCCTGAGGAGTGCCAGCGGCGTCGGTTGGGTCGATGACAGGTAGCTGAGTACCCGTTCCCGCCCCAGCGCGCTCGCCGCGTACTCGCCCACAGGCGCCACCGGATCGTCTTCTGTAGAGCCGCCCCCGGTCACCGGCGTCAGCGGGTAGACGTTGCCGGTCGAGAAGGCGACGATCCGGCTGGTGGCGAATCGGCGGGCCACCAGGGCAGGAAGGAGCACGTTCGTTGCCCAGGTCACCTCCGGCCGCGACGAACTCCCGAACTTGTGACCCGCCATGAGCACCACGTTGGGTACCTCCGGCAGAGCCGCCAGGGCGCTCGCTTCGAGGAGGTCGGCCCGAACCGTACGTACGCCGGCCGTCTCGAGCGACTGCTGCACGGCGTCATCGCCAAACCGTGAGGCGGCCCAAACGGTCCGGATCGTGCCAGCCTCCTCGGAAGCACGGTGAGCCAGACGACATAGACTCGGCCCCATCTTGCCGGCGGCACCGAGCACCAGGAGGTCACCCTCGAGCCGACCCATCGCCTCGACCAACTCCGTGGTGGGCTCCGTCAGATCACGCTCGAGCCGGGCGATATCGTCAGCGAAACTTCGTTCCATAGTGGCACGTAGGGCGAGGGGTCGATTCCACTGGGGGAAGTATGAGCAAGTTCATCTTCGGCTTGGTTCTGGCCAAGCTGTGGAAGTGGCTAGTGGCCATTCTCACCAAGTTATGGCCCAAGCTGGTCGGTTGAATCTGCCTCATCCAAGTGTCAAAAATTTGGTCGGTGATTCCCTGAACATACGCCGTGTGGCGACTCTTCGACGACACCCACAAAATTCGGGCGTCAGAACTCTCTACGTTACAACGACTTTCGCACCGGATAGCTGCGGCACGCATGATGCTACATGCTACAGCGACTGACAGCTCGGCGTCCAGGATGAATACAGGTTTCGTCGTCCTTCCGCTGGCCAATTCAGCAGATCGGAAGAGCACACGTCTGAACTCCAGTCACACTGATATATCTCGTATGCCGTCTTCTGCTTGAAAAAAAAAAAGATAAAAAAAAAAAAAAAAAAGAAATATTTTCAGGGCCGAAATCACACAATAAACAACCTATAGGCCTTCCCCCCCGTCAACCTCAACTTTTTTTAAATTCTTTGAT
>CAJVYZ010000379.1 GCA_913009915.1 uncultured Gemmatimonadota bacterium
CACCAGCCACCAGCCGCCGCCCCCTTCCCCTCCCCCAACTACCTCCTCGCCCTCCGCCAAGGCGGCATCCGCGAAGACCTCTACCGCCTGGCAGCCGACCGCGGCGTCCCCGGCTGGTTCGACCCCCCGCTGTGCACCTTCCGCGAACTCCCCGCCATCCTCGGCCTCCCCGAAACCAAACCGCTCCCGGGCATGGATCGGCTGGTGCTGGTGAGCGAAATTCTGCGAGCCTGGGACGGTGAGGTACTTCGAGGCGGCACATCGGCCACCCGCTTCGCCGACCACCTCGACCGGCTGTTCGGCGAGCTGGTATCCGAAGGCGTGACGCCGGACCAGCTGGCAGCGGCCTGCGGCGCCATGGAACACCGCGGCCGCTTCGAGCAGCGGCGCGACGGCGACGTGGTCGGCGTCTACCGTAGCTATCTCGAGCGCGTCGAACAAGCGGACCGGCGCGACGGCCGCGACACCTGGCTGGCCGTGGCCCGTGAAGTGGCCCGCGACCCCGAGGCCCTGTCCCGAAGACTCGGCGGCCGCCGCGAGATCCGCCTGTTCGGCCTCAACGACATGCGGCTCGGCTGGCGCCACCTGCTGGCGGCGCTGGTCGCCTCGCCGGCGCTGGACCGCGTGGTCATCTACACCGGGCCGGAAGTGAGGCTCGACCTCGACCTGCCGCACGACACCGTGGCGCTGGAGGAGAAGCCGACCGCCGCCACTGTGCTGTTCGGCGACGCTCCCGCGCCGGGAATCGATTCCGCCGTCGAGGTGCTCGAGATCCCGGACGGCCGCAGGGAGATCGAAGAAGTCGCCCTCCGGGTCCGCGCGCTGGTGGACGGCGGCGCCGATCCCCAGGACATCGCCGTGGTCACCCGCCAGGCCCGCCCCTACACCGGCGCGATACTCGACGCCCTCGAAGCACTCGGCCTTCCCGCGGTGGCCCGCGAGCGGGTGCCGCTGCTGGAAACACCGGTGGTGCGCGCGCTGATCACCCTGCTCACCGGCGCGGCCGACGGCTGGACCCGCCACGCGCTGGTCGAGGTGGCCCAGCAACCGTACTTCCGCACCGGCATGCGCCCCCGGGTGCTCAACTACATCGGCTTCCAGCGAGCCGTGGTGGGCCTGGCCAAATGGAAAACCGAACTCCTGGGCCTGCTGGAGTGCTCGCGGGGACAGTATGAGTCCGACGACCGCATCGAAGCCACGGCGGAGAACCGCGGCAGGCCGCTGCCGCGACCGGAGCGGGTCGAGGCCGCCCTGGACGGGTTCGAGCACCTGGAAGCCGTGGCCCGGGACCTCGAAGCGCCCCGGCCGCTCAATGAATGGCTGAAGTGGCTCGCCCGCTTTCTCGAGCGCGACCCCTTGGGGATCGAGCGCACCATCTGGCGCGTGCCCCAGCAACGCTTCACCCTGGCGCGGACCGACTTCATCGCCTGGCGGGGCCTGGCCGGTGTGATTGAGGGCTGGCGAGAAGCGGTGGATAAGTGGGGTGGGCCCGACGAACCGATCGGCGTGGCCGCGTTCCTCGATCTCCTGCGCGAGAACCTGGCGGCCGACGTGCCCATGTGGACCACGGCCCAGCGCGGCGTGCAGGTGCTGGAGGGCATGGCGGCTGCTTACCGCTCGTTCGCCCACGTGTTCCTGGTGGGAGTGGCGGCGGGCCGCTTCCCGGTGCACCCGCCCCGCTCGCCGGTGTACCAGGAACGCGAACGCGAGGGTCTGGTCCTGGCCGGCATCCCGCTCGACGGCACGGAAACCAGAGAACACCGCGAACAAGAGTTGTTCCGCTCCCTGGTCGCCTCGGCGCGCGAGCGGCTGACGGTCAGCTACCCGCTGCTCGACCCCTCGGGCGGCGAGACGCTGCCGTCGCCGTTCGTCGAAGACCTGATGGCCGCCTGCGGCATGGAGAAGCCTACCCGGGTGGAAAACATCAGCTGGCCCCTCGCCGCCACGCCGGAGCAACTGGCGCTGGCTCACCGCGCCGCCGCCATCGAGGTGGAGCGCGAACGAGGAATGCTGTCGGCTCACTCCGGATCGATCGAGGACGGAGACCTGGTAGCGGGACTGGCCAAGGAGTTCGACGACGATCACCTGTGGAGCCCCACCAAGCTCGAGTCCTACGCCAAATGCCCCTGGGCCTTCTTCGCCTCCCGGCTCCTCCGCCTGGAACAGGAAGACGACCCCGACCAGGAGATGGAGGCCACCACCCGCGGCACCATACTGCACGAGGCTTTGCGCTTGTTCTTCGACCAGGCGATCGAACAGCGGGGGGCGCCGCTGTACCTGCGCGAGGACGATCTGGCCTGGGCCGAACCGGCGCTGGTTGATGCGCTCGACCGGGCCATCGAACAGGTCAGGGAGCACGAGTACCTCGGCCACCCTATCCTGCTTCCGGCCAAGCGGGAGGAACTGCGGCGCATCCTGCTGACCTACATCCGCGCCGAGGCCGGGGAGCACGAGCTGTCGCACAGCAGCAACCGGGGCAACGCCCCGAGATTGGTTCGCAGCGGCGTGGTGCAGCACGAGCGCGAGATCGGTGAGGCCGTGCTCGACCGGAACGGTGTTCGCTTCAAGTACCGGGGACGCATCGACCGGGTAGAGGAGAGTGTCGACGACCGGTTCGAAGGCGAGTTCGTAGCGGCGGTAGACTACAAGACGTCGTCGTCCAGCGCGCCGGGCGGGACCAAGAGTACCGCGTGGGGCGAGGGTGTGGTGCTGTAGGTGCCGCTATACGCGCACGCGCTCGGGGAACAAACCGGCAAGGAAGTCTCTCGCGTCGAGTACTGGGGTCTCAAGCAAGGGAAGCCCGTGCACCGGCTGCGGCTGAAGGACTACACCCAGAAACACGGGCTGCAGGATCACGAGCGCGACCAGGCCAAGATGGAGGACGCCCTCGACCGAGTGGCGCGCCACGTCACCAACGTGCGTGAAGGCAACTTCCCGGCCGACCCGCCCGAGAGTTGCGGCTGTCCCTTCTTCTGCCCGGCGCTCGACATCTGCCGAGTGGCGGGCGGCGTGCGCGACAAGTGGGCGTGGAACCGATGAGCTACACTCCCAACGACCAACAGTGGCGGGTGATCCGCGAAGCCACCGACCACCTGCTGGTGTCGGCCGGCGCGGGCACGGGCAAGACCTCCACCGTAGTCGATCACATCCTCTACCACATCGGCGTGCCGGTCGAAGGCGAGTGCTCGGGCGACCCCATCCCGCTGCGCGACATAGCCGCCATCACCTTCACCAACGCCGCCGCGGCCGACCTCAAACGAGGACTGCGCAAGAAGCTCCGCGACGCCGGGCGCCGACGCGAGGCCTACCTGGTCGACACCCTCAGGATCGGCACCATCCACGCCTTCTGCGGCGCCATCCTCAGGGAGTTCGCCCTGCATCACGGGGGCCACCCCGACGCCCAGGTGCTGGAAGAAGGCGAGGCCAACGCCCTAGCCTCCGAGGCGGTGCGCGACAGCATGGTGGCCGCTATCGAGGAAGGCACCGGCAAAGAAGGCGCCATGCCGGGTCTCGACGAGCTGTTCGCCGTGCGCTCGTTCAAGGACGTGGCGGACGACGTGGGCCGGCTGCTGGCCGAGAGCGACCGGCTGGCCGTGATAGCCGGCAACCGCGCCGACCTCGACGCACGCGAGGGCGCCATCGTAGATCGGAAGAGCGTCGTGTAGGGAAAGAGTGTAGATCTCGGTGGTCGCCGTATCATTAAAAAAAAAACACAAAAAAAAGAAAGAGAGGAGAACGGAGTCAGCAGCA
>CAJVYZ010000380.1 GCA_913009915.1 uncultured Gemmatimonadota bacterium
AGAAGAGTCAGGAGGCAGCGTATTGATATTGCATAGGATGTGGATGAGAGAGTGGATGAAACACGTCTTATTTTTTTTTTTAATGATACGGCGACCACCGAGATCTACACTCTTTCCCTACACGACGCTCTTCCGATCTGTACAAGCGAACCCGTCCGGCTCCCCGGATCTGGTTCAGGCCCAGGGTTACGGCCTTGCGGGGGAAATTCACCAGGTCTCCACCTATTTCGGAGCGGATGGCATTTATGGTGATGGTATACCGGTTTAAGTACACCAGCCGGGGATCGGAATACTTTACGCTCTCTTCCGGCTCGTTAAAGGCTACATGCCCGTGAACACCAATACCGCCGTAGCAGCTATCGATACCACCCGCTGCTTCGATTTTTCCTCTCAGGAGGTGAACATTCTCGTGACTGGGGAAAATAAGCTGTTCCGCGGGAATATTCAACTCCTCATCGATATGGCTGAAGAACAGATGCTCCATCTCGCCCCGGAAGCTTAAAGGGTGGTCAAGGGGAATCGCCTTACCACTGTCGTCACAACCTTCATCCATATAGAAGAAATAACAGTCTTTAAGACTGATTTTCTCCTCATTGATGATGTCTTTCAGAAGAGGATATTGTCCCACCGGCCCGACAGGTAAAATCAATTTGGTCTTTTTACCTGCTTTATTGTTGGCTTTAATCTCCTCAGCTATGGCCCGGGCAAAATGTTCATGCAATTTGTCCAGGTTTTCCAAAATCACTAACCTTCCCTTGGCCTTCTCCACCATCTCTTCGATGCGCGCCGGGTGGATGCGGCCGTCGGCGAGCAGCTTCGTCATGGCGATGCGTGCAATCTCGCGCCGCACCGGGTCGAAGCCGGACAGCGTGACGGCGTCCGGCGTGTCGTCGATGATGACGTCGACGCCGGTGGCGTGCTCAATCGCCCGGATGTTGCGGCCCTCCCGGCCGATGATGCGGCCCTTCATTTCGTCGCTCGGGAGGGTCACCGCCGCCACGGTCGACTCGGTCGTGTAATCGGCGGCGAGGCGCTGGGCCGCCAAGGCAACCAGCCGCTTGCCCTCCCGTTCCGCCGTCCGCTTGGTCTGCTCCTTGATGTCCCGCGCCAGCGCCGCCGCCTCACTCTTGGCCTCCTCCTCCGCCCGGCGGAGGACCTCTTGTCGCGCGGCATCCTTGCCCAGGCCACTGATCCGCTCCAGCTTCTCGCGCTGGGTGCGCAACATCGTGTCGAGCGCCTTTTCCCCCTTGGCCACGGCCACTTCCTGCTCCACGATGTGTTCCAGTTTGGACACCACCGCCTCTTCCTGGTGGGTGAGCTGCTCGGCCCGACGCTCCAACGCCCGCTCGCGGTCTTCGGCCCGGCGCTCCTGGTGTTGCAGATCCTCCCGGCGCCGCTCCGAATCACGCTCCGCTTCCTCCCGCATCCGCAGAGCGTCTTCCTTGCAGGCCAGAACGGCGGCCGCCTTGGCGGACTCGGCGTCCTTCCGCGAATCGGCAATCAGTTTATCCGCTTCGCGCCGGGCCGCGGCTTCGATGCCGGTCGCCGACCGGTGCTGCTTCCGAATGTAGAGTTGGATGCCAACGATGGCGGCCACCAGGCCGACGAACGCTCCCCCGAGTAGGGAAGTCAGGAGCGATTGGGACATGTGATCTATCTCCAAACACGGAGCGCGGCTCCGTGGGATCTTCAGGATGTTCGGGCGTACGCCCCCTTGGCGCGCCGTCCCCGCTTGGCGGGCGGCAGCAGCCGGGCAATCCCGTCGGCCAGCGCGCCGATGCGTGCCGCCGCTTTACCATCGCCCTGTCGCGCCTGGAACAACTCATCCGTAATCGACAGGGCCGCCAGCATGGCCGCCTTGTGGGTATCGGCCATCGGTACCTTTTCCCTCACCCGTGCCAGTGCTTCGTCGACGTACGCGGCGACCTCCATGGTGTACTCCGGCGTGTGCTCGGAGCGCACCGTAAATTCCTCGCCGCCAATCGTCACCCGGACCGCGTGTTTCTCGCTCATGAGGCCTCGTCCACGGTATCCCGTTCCAGGAACGCCAGCCGTTCGACCAGGATCGCGACCTTCTGGCGGGCCGCGTCGACCCGCCGCCGAAGATCCTTGTTTTCCACCTCCAGCCCCAGAATCCGCTGGCGGGACTCTATCAACTCCGGGCCGCCGAGCGCGCCGCTCTCGTCCTTGCTCCGGGCCAACTCGGCCTCGGCCTTGAGCGAGCGGCGGCGCCACGACGAGGCTTCTTCACCAACGTGCCGAACGAGTTGTTCCAGTTCGGCGAGGGCGGGGATGTCGGGCCGCTGGTAGTTCACGCGTTCACTCCCCTGCCGCGCCGTCAACTACACGGGGCGCGACACCAACCTGCTGCTGAACAGCCTGCAGGATCCGTTTGAAGGCCTTGTCCACCTCCGCGTCCCTGAGCGTGCGCTCGGGGTCGCGGAAGGTGAGCCGGAACGCCACGCTCCGGCTTCCCGCGGGGAGGTCTCCCCCGCTGAACTCGCTCACGACCTCCACCGACTCCAGCCGGGTCCCGCGAGTGGCCCTGATCGCCGTCGCCACCGCCTCGGCCGTGGCGCCCTGGTCCAGCACCAGAGACACGTCACGAGTGGACCCCGGGGTTTCCGGAAGAGCCCGGTAGCGCTGCGGTTGGCGTTCGGCCGGATCGAGCACCACCTCGAAACCGTACACCGGAGCCGCCCACGGCGGGGCGTCGGCGTCGATCCGTTCGGTGCGGCCCACTACCGATCCAGCGGCAGACACCGCAACCCACGAGCCCTCTTCAACTTGCACTGTTGCCGCCGGATTCGCCAGGGCCACGGCCCGCTGGAACAGGGCCGCCACATCCCACTGGTCACAGTCGCCGGAGTGGCCGCCATCGGTCCAGTGCCGCGGGTGCCGGCGCCCGCTGATGAGCCCCGCCACGTGGATCTCCTCCTCGGGACGCTCCCCGGGACCCGCCATGCGGAACACGGTCCCCACCTCGTAGAGCCGTATGTCCCGAACACCTTGGGCCCAGTTCCGATCCACCTGCCGCACCAGGCCCGGGATCAGCCGCCGCCGGAGAAAAGCCTCCTCGGCCGACAGCGGATTCAGCACCGGGACGCTCTCGGCACCCTCTCCCCAGTGCATCGGCATGGTTACTACCTCGTACAACCCCTCGGCCGACAGCCCCCGGCGGACTGCCCGGGCGGCCACATCGCTCGGGGCGTCGGGGAGGCTCCCCACCCGGAAGGGGCGAAGCTCCGAGGAGAAGGTCTCGTAGCCGTGCATCCGCGCGACCTCCTCCACCAGGTCGATTTCCTCACGAAGATCCGGTCGCCAGCCGGGCACATCCACCGCCATTCGGCCATCGTCGGGCTTGGACACGACCGTGGCGCCTATGGCCACCAAATACTGCTCCAGCGCTTCCCAGGGAATCTCCTCACCCAGCACCTGCCGAACCCGTTCCGGGCGAAGAAAAATCCTGGGCGGATGGGTCGGCTCGGGCCAGACGTCGACCGGGTCGCCGTCGAGCGTGCCGCCCGCTACGCCCAAGATGATCTCCAGGCAGCGGCGCAGCGCGTCGGGCGCGGCCCAGCGATCGACCCCCCGCTCGAACCGGAAGCTGGCGTCGGTGCTGAGCCCCAGAGTGGAGCGGGTCCGCCGTATCCGGGACGGCTGGAAACTGGCGCACTCCAGAAAGATGTCCCTGGTGCTGTCGCGCACCTCGGTCGTCTCCCCGCCCATGACCCCACCGACGCCGAT
>CAJVYZ010000381.1 GCA_913009915.1 uncultured Gemmatimonadota bacterium
GCTCTTCCGATCTCCATTGGGGTGGGTGATCCTCAGGGTGTGCCCCTCGTCCAGCACGCGCTTCACCATGAGGCCTGTCTTGCGCAGATCCTGGTAATCGACGTTCACGCCGGCCCAGAAGATTTTCGACAATTCGTCGCGGGAGATGCCGAACATGGCGGCCCGTTGCTTGGTCGGGTAGAAATCGTTCCCCAGGTTGATGGTTCGCACGTTGAACTCACGGGCCAGATCCGCCACGGGCTGGGCGGCCTCTCCCTGAGCGGCGATCCGCTCGGGAGGTACCCCATCGAGGACTCGATCGTTCTCGCTGAAGGCGATATTGATATTCACCGGAAAGAGCCCCACCATTCTGACGGCGAGCTCGGGCCTCTGATTGTCGAAAGATGCCGGCACCTCGTCATACATGAGCCGGGTCATTCGATCGCTGCTCAGCGTGACCAGCGACCAGGCCCCTAGTCGCCTGGTGGCGATGGCTACATCCTCTAGCAGTTCCAGGTCGCGAATGCCGCCGTTGATGTGGACGAACTCACCCTCCTTCACCCTGGCGCTTTGGTTGACCAGCCTGCGGGCGATCTCGCCCAAGTCGATGTCGGCTCGATCGATATTCGAGGGCACGTCCTTCGGTCTAGCGGCGGGCTGCCACGCCAGTAGACTGGTGGTGAGTACTACCCCAACACCGGTGATCAGCCAACGGCTCGTCATGATGATTCTCCTGCCAGAGGTCGAGAGCGGCCCTCCCACAACACAAACGCCGAGCTGCATCAGGCAGCTCGGCGGTCTTGCCCTCCAGGGCTCACGGAGACGAGGATCCGTAGCTTTGCGTCACCGGCTTTCGCCGGCTATGCTCTGGGCTGATTTTCTATGCTAGGCCCCGAGCCCGATCACGTCAAGCACCGCACCACCGTGATCCCGCGGCGCATTCTTTCGGGCGGCCAGACCGGGGTCGACCGGGCGGCGCTGGACGTGGCACTGGCGCTGGGCATCCCGTGCGGGGGATGGTGCCCCAAGGGAAGGCGCGCGGAAGACGGTCCCATCGATCAGCGATACCCGTTGCTGGAAACCGACGGATCGGACCACGGCGAGCGGACCAGACGAAACGTCACCGATGCCGATGCCACGCTCATTCTAGCGCCCCAGCCACTCACCGGGGGATCCGCCCTCACACGGGTTTGCGCCGAGAAGCTGAGCAAGGTCCTCTTGGTGATAGAACCGAGTACGGCGGACGGCGCGCGCGCTACAGTGGCTGGGTGGCTTGCTGAGTATGCCCCCGAAGTCCTCAATGTCGCCGGGCCAAGAGAAAGTGAGGCACCGGGGATCTACTGGGCGGCCAAGACCTTTCTCACGAAACTGTGGACGGAGAGGGCGCCTAGGAACGGCCCTGAGGAAGAAGCGTGAAAGGCAGACTCCGTCCCACGGACACAACCCAGCCAGGGGGCATTACTTCGGAGGGGAAGCGATACACGAGATCGATCCTGAAGGCGTCGACGTCGTTGCTCCGATTTACTCCCGCCCGAATGCCAAACCCGGCATCCCAACCCGACCGCCGCGGCTCGTCCGCGTACCAGGCGCCGCCGTAGTCTGCGAAGGCGGCGAACGCCAACCCGAACAGACCCAGCGCCTCCCGTGTGAGCACGTGCCGGATCTCGGCGCTCCCGTAGAACATTCGGGTGCCGGTAAAGGCATGGGCCCGGAACGCGCGCAGTCCGGCGGTCAAACCTAGATCGAATTCGGCGCCGGGTGTGGGATTGCGCTGCCACCCCACTTCTCCGTGCAGGAACACGACCTGCCGGGCACCAGGTTTGAGCGCTACCGTGCTACCTAACACCACTGTTCCCGAATCGGCCCCCTCTCCGGTAAACAACCCGTTAGCGTCCACTCCGAAACGCAGGTATCCCTGCCCCACCGGCAGTCCTGTCCGCAAGTTGAACGTCAAACCGACGCCATTGACGGGGTAGCCCAAGAATTCGGGAGCTGCCCAAACTCCCAGGGTGACCGAAGTGGTGAGGTCGACGTCTTCCTCCCGGCCAAACCCCAGGACGCCTCGGGTCACTGCAAACCGCGGTGTCACTAGAGTCATGGCGCTGCCGAGAGCTGCGGTAACGGTCTTGGGGAAAGGTGTCGGGATGGCCGAGTCGGGCACGAAGTCGTCCCGGAGTAGCTGGCCGGTGAGGGTGGCTTGAAGTTGTCGGCGGCGGTTCCCCTTGACGATCCACACGCCGCCGAGCCTTCCGAGCCCCAGTTTCCGCCGAAGCACCTGCGCCGGCTCGGGGTTGCCGTCTCGGAACCGGAGGACGGTGAAGTCACCCACCGTGCCGAAGAGGCTGTAGGCGGACCGCGAGTCCAGCGAGCGAAACGGGCGGCCGACGCTGCCGGAAAAAATGGTGCCGTCGGAACGGGCGTCGAGGAACAGGTTGAGGGCGACGTCCTTGCCCAGGAACCGGTGACTGCCGTAAGCCAGGCTCAAGGCAGTTCGGTCGGGATCCTTCCGGTATGCCGCGCCTGCCCTCGAGCCAGTGCCAAGGAAATTGATCTCGTTGAGACTCAGGCTGTAGACCACCTCACCGCCACCGCTGCTGATGCGGGCGTCCGCCTGGGTGCTCCAGGCATCGCGGACGCGCACCCTGACGACCAGGCCGGAATCCGAGCTGACGGTATCGATGGTGACCCTCCGAAAGATGCCCAGCGAGCGCAGGTTACGCTCTGTCTCGGCCACCCGGGCGGAATCGTATGGCTCGCCGGCCCCGAACAGAATCTCCCGTCGGATTACCCATTCCCTGGTCATGATGTGCAAGCCGTTGGCCACCCGGGCATACCACTTGGTCAGCTCCTGGGCATCGAAGATGTCGGCGCGTTGGATCACGACCGCGTGCACCATCGGAGGTGCCATCGCCCGGGAGGAATCGACAGTCTGGGCCGGAAGGGTCATGGGTGCCAACAACCAGAGCCATCCTGCAGGCACAAGGCGGAGGCCCATCACCGTCGATGCTCGCGTCACGGATGGCAGTCGCATGGGAAGAACCTGACGGACGCGAGGGTTCTATACCGAGAGAATATCGGCGATGCTGTCGAGGATCTGGTCGGGAACGATGCCGCTGTCGGCCACAACGTCTTCGCGATACTTGCCCGTGCGCACCAGCCAACCCTCGAGGCCGGCCCGTTGCGGACCCTCTACGTCACTCCACAGATCGTCACCGACCATGGCGAACGAGCTTTCCCCCGGCGAGAGGCCCAGGCTAGCCAGGGCGGCGCTGAAGAAACCGGCGCTGGGTTTTCCGGCGAGGTAGGCCTCAACGCCGGCGGCATATTCCAGGCCCACAACGAAAGCCCCGGCATCGAGGGCGAGCCCGTCACCCCGGTGCCAATACCGATCGCGGGAAAGCGCCACCAACGCGGCACCGTCCATCAGAAACCGGAAGGCCTCCTGCATGAGGGGGTAGTCCCATCTGCTGCCGAGGTCGCCCACAATGATGGCGTCGGGCCGTATGCCCACCGCGCTCTCCCCCGAGGTACCGCCGACCAGCTCGAAGCCACCCAAGTCGGGGAGGGCCCGCTCATCGACGAACGGGGCCACCACGTGGGCTCCCTGTTGCCTGGCGATTTCCGCTCCGGCAACGACCGCGGTGAACACGTCCTCCGCGGCGACGTCGAAGCCATAGTTGCGGAGCCGCTCGACAATGGCGCCCCGTCCACGGCTAGATCGGAAGAGCGTCGTGCAGGGCAAGAGGGTAGATCTCGGGGGG
>CAJVYZ010000382.1 GCA_913009915.1 uncultured Gemmatimonadota bacterium
CCCTGGACGCTTGGCGGTTGAGGGCTTCCTTGGTGACGGCCAGGGCCAGTGACGGCCCCTGCGCCAGGCGCACGGCGAAGGCCGTGGCGTCGGTAACTGACTGGCCCGCTTCGGTAACCCGATTGTACAGGCCGATGCGATGCGCCTCGGCGGCATCGATGAAGTCGCCGGTCATGAGCAACTCGGTGGCCCGTCCCATTCCAATGAGCCGCGGCAGCAGCCAGGCGATACCCATGTCTGCACCGGACAACCCCACCTTGGTAAAGAGAAACGCGATCTTGGCCGTGGGATCGGCGATGCGCACGTCACAGGCGCTGGCGATCACCGCTCCGGCGCCGGCCACGGTGCCGTTGAGGGCACCGACGATCGGCCTGCGACAAGACCGCATGGCGGCGATGACATCACAGGTCATGCGAGTGAACTCGAGCAGTCCCTCGTGGTCCTGTTCGAACAACGGCCCGATGATGTCCTCCACGTCGCCGCCGGAACAGAACGCCCGCCCCGAACCGGTGATGACGATCGCCCGCACGTCCGGCTCGGTATCGAGCGCCCGGAACACCTCCAGGAGTTCGCCGTAGACTTCGAACGTCAACGCGTTGAGGCGATCGGGCCGATTGAGGGTGATCGTCGCCACGGCCGTGGCGTCATCGAGGGCGTAGCGGAACGAGCGGGGAGCGATGGTCATGGGTCTCTCGGGTGGCCGGACGACAACCTTCGGTTATTGGGCAGCGGGCGGCAGCACGGCTGTCGCTTCGATCTCGACTTGGGCGCTAGGATCGACCAGCGCCTTCACTGCGATCAGCGCCATGGCAGGGTAGTGGCTGCCCATCTGGTTGCGATAGGCGGTCCCCAGAGTCTTGAGACTGCTACGGTAGGCCTCGATGTCGGCAACGTAGATGGTAAGGCGGCCAATGTCTTCCGGCGTGCCGCCCGCTTCACGCACCACCGCCAGGATGTTCGCCAGAGTCGCTTCGAACTGCTCGACGAACCCGCTCGGCAGCTCCCCATTGGACCCGTCTCGCGCCGTTTGTCCGGCCACGAACAGCACCCGGCCGCCGGCCGGCGCCAGCATCCCGTTGTTCCAGCCACGCGGCGTCCCCAGCACTTCGGGGTTGATGATGTCGAACGTCATGCCTGGATGCCTCCGCCGTCGATGACGATGGCCTGCCCGTTGATGCCTTTCGCCTCCGTGGCGGCCAACATGAGCACGGCGTGGGCCACCTCCTCCGGTGCGATCAGCCTACCCTGCGGCGTCATTTGGAGGATGGCGCTCAAGGCCTCCTCCCGGGACTTGCCGGTGGCGGCGACGATGTTGGCGATCGATTGCTCGGTCATCGGGGTATCGACGAAGCCGGGACAGACGGCGTTTACCGTGACGCCCTTGTCGGCCACCTCGTGGGCGGCCGAGCGGGTGAAGCCCATGACCGCGTGCTTGGAGGCGGAGTAGGCGGCAATGTACCTGGCCCCGGCCAACCCTGCCACGGACGCGATGTTGATGATACGGCCCCAGCGTCGCTCGAGCATCCCCGGCAGAAATCCCTTGGTGCACAGGAAGGTCCCAGTTGCGTTGCCGTCCAGCATGCGGTGCCAATCCTCGAGCGTGGTGCGGGCGATCGGCGCCGAATGAGCCTGGCCGGCATTATTGACCAGAATATCGACGGTGCCGAGCCGGCGCTGTGCCTCTTTGACGAGAGCGGTAACGCTCGCGGCATCGGTGACGTCCACCCGGCCGGCATGCGCTTCGAACCCGGCCTCCACCAGCTCACCGGCCACCCGTTCGGTGGTGGCTTGCGTCCGGCCGGCCACCATCACCCGAGCGCCGGCCCGCGCCAACACCCGGGCAATAGCGGCGCCGATGCCCTGTCCTCCTCCGGTAATGACTGCCGTGGCACCGTCAGGTAACATCGGTTAGGATCGCCTCCGCAAGAATTTGCCCCAGAACTTCGATGGTGGCCCGGCCTTCATCGGCCGTGGCCGCTCCGGGATATCCGAAATAGGCTTCGGGACCACCGGCCGCCTCGAAGGTACTGTGTCCCTCCGCTATCGCGCGCGACAGCGACCGGGGATTGTCCGGCAGCGTGCTGCGCACTTCGTCCCGGACCAGCTCCGGCCGGGCGGCCATGACCACCGACGTCTCGTATTGCCCCGCGTGGCACGCGCCGCTCTTGAACTCCTCCGTGAGACGGCCCGCCCACGGCTTCCTGGTCAGGTCGGGGTGTACCAACTTCGGCGCTCCCGCCGCTCGCACCAGATCGGCGGCGTCGGCCAACGCCCCCAAATGGGCCGGGTCGAGATGGGCGTTGGCCAGCGCCAGGCAGGAGACCCCTTGGCGCGCCAACTCGGCGGCGATGTCGGCCACCAGCCGGGCGATAGTCGCCCGGGGCAGCGACAGTGTGCCGGCAAATCCTTCGGCGAACGGCGCCGCGGTGTAAGGCAGCGCCGGCAGCACCACGACTTCCTTCCCCGCCGCGGCCACCAGCCGGGCGCCGACACGGGCCATCGCCTCGGCGATGATCACGTCCGTAGCCAGGGGCAGATGCGGCCCATGCGCTTCCAGCGCACCGACCGGCAGGATGGCCACGGGTGCCTTGTCGAAAGCCTCTCGCGCCTCGTGCCACGTCATGTCGGCGAGGTAACATAGCGCCATGGCTCAGACCGACTCCTCTGAAAACGGCAGGTACACTTCCCGCACCCACACATTGACATCCGCCAATGCACGGTAAAGCCTTAGGTCAACTCAGCAGTCACAATTCAAGCCTCAGGACTCAAGACTCAAGATTCAAGATTCAAGATTCCGAATGCCCTTCTCCCCCCCCGACTCCTTCAACATCGCCGACTATTTCCTCGACGCCCGGGTCCGGGAGGGAATGGCTGACCGCCGTGCCCTGATCACGGATGAAGGTGCGCTGAGCTACGGCGACATCCAAGCAATGGCTAACAGGTTCGGGCATCTGCTTCAGCAGGCCGGTGTGACCCCCGAACAACGGGTGATCATCGCGCTCCCTGACGGGCCGGCCTACCTGGCGGCGTTGTTCGGCATCCTGAAGATCGGGGCGGTCGTGGTGATGGTCAACCCGCAACTGCAGCACGAGGCCATCGCCTATTTCCTCGACTACACCCGGGCGGTTGCGGCATTCGTCGACCTCGAGGCTAAAGATGCCTTTGCCGAGGCAGCTTCCGAGGCCCGGTTCCTGAAACACACCTTCGTGGTCGGGGATCCCGCGTTTCAAGAGGTGGTGGACGCCGGATCGGACCGATTGGAGACTTTCGCGTCCAACGCCGACGACGCCGCCATCTGGTTGTTCTCGGGCGGCACCACCGGCCAACCCAAGGCCGTGATCCAAAGCCACACTTCGTTCGCCAACACCACCGAGTGCTACGCCAAGGGGGTGATCGGCTACCGGGCCGATGACGTCACCCTCTCGGTCCCCAAGTTGTACTTCGGCTACGCCACCGGGTCCAACCTGTTGTTTCCTTTTGCCGCCGGCGCCACGACGGCGCTGTTCCCCGAACGGTGCACGGCCGACGCCTTGTTCGCCCGCATCAAGCAATTCCGGCCGAGATCGGAAGAGCACACGTCTGAACTCCAGTCACACTGATATATCTCGTATGCCGTCTTCTGCTTGAAAAAAAAAACAAAAATACCACCAATAATAATATAGAGCCAAGATTTTATCACCTTCACTCCCATCCTCCCTATATCACTAGTACCCCACTCACACATGTCAGTGCACACAC
>CAJVYZ010000383.1 GCA_913009915.1 uncultured Gemmatimonadota bacterium
GTCACGGGGGCGGCACGGTGGGGGGGGGGCCGGTAGGGCAGGGCGGTTGCGAAGGGGTGGCAGTGGTGCGGCGAGGCGGGGAGGCGGCGGGAGGCATGGCTGTGGTTGCGCTGTCCCGTGACGGAACCGTCGGGCGCGAGCTCCGGGATCGAGCAGGCACCGCGGTCCGTTCCACCGGAGTCGTCTCCCGGGGGGCCGGCGGCCAGGCGGACCGCTGCGCGGAGATCGCGACGACCGTCGAGAGCCTCGTCATGCAGACGACCGAGGGGAACGTGTACTGGTTGGAGACGGCCGGCGGCCGCGAGCCACGCATCAGCCTGCACACGGCCCCACTGCGGATCGACCAGGTCTTGCGCGAGGCGCTCTTCGAACAGACGAAGTGCATCGTCCTCACCAGCGCAACGATGTCGACGGGCGGCGAGGGAGGATTCGCGTATCTGCGACAGCGCCTGGGCATCGACGAGGCCGACGAGTTACATCTCGACTCACCGTTCGACTATCGCGAGCAATGCCTGTTCGGCATTCCGGACGACATCCCCGACCCGCGTGAGGACCAGGGGGCTCACGACCAGGCCGTGTGCCGTGTGGTGGTCGATCTGGCCCACGCGTCGGGTGGCGGCATGTTCGTGTTGTTCACCAGTCACGCGGCGCTGCGCCGGGTGGCAGCGGAGGTGCGCGGCATGCTGGGGACCCGCTGGCCGCTCCTGGTCCAGGGCGAAGCGCCGCGGGAAACGCTCCTCAAGCGTTTCCGCGAGGTCGGCAACGGTATTCTTCTGGGTACCGACTCCTTTTGGGAAGGGGTCGACGTCCCCGGCAGTGCCTTGCGGGCGCTGGTGCTGACCAAGTTGCCATTCAAGGTACCGAGCGAGCCGGTTACTGCTGCCCGCCTGGAACGATTGGCGGAACAGGGCATCGACGGATTCATGCACTACCTCTTGCCGCACGCCGCCCTCAAATTGAAGCAGGGATTCGGCCGGTTGATTCGCTCGCGCCGAGATGTCGGCGTGGTGCTGTTGCTCGACCCGCGCGTCAGCCGGAAGCGGTACGGGCCGTTGATGCTCGAGAGCCTACCCCCCGCCGACCGGGCCACGGGGTCGTGGGCCGACATCTTGGTGCGGTGCGAGGACTTCTTTGCCCGGCACGGTCTGGGAGAGGCCTGGCCCGGCATGGCGGAACAAGATACCGGCGCTCCGGTGTCTACCTAGGACAGGGTATGACTAACTTCGCCTATCGACTCGAGACCCTCCCCGGGTACCCGCCGCGTGCCGCCTTCGGCCGGGCCGGCGAAGGATACTTCCGCATCAAACTCACCGTGGGGGCAGACCGGTTGCGGGAAGCCGTCATGCGCCTCCGATCCCTGCTCGATGAATTGGCGAGCGTACCGGTTGAAGCGACGCGTTGACTACGGGCAGCTCTCCCGCCGGAGCCCTGTGGCCGTCGGCCTCAGTGTCCTGGTCCACGCGGCTCTTGCCGTTGGGCTGATCGCCCTGTTCAGCCGGTCTCCCTTGGCCGACACGGTCACCCGCCTCATCGTCCTGTCCGACCCGACAAGTCCAGTAGAGCATCCAGTGGTGCTCCGCCGGCCCGCGCCGCCACAACCGGTCCCGCCCGATTTCGACTTGACCGTCGAGCCTCGCGTGATCGAGCGTCATGGTGCCCGGGCACTCACCACGCCGCTGCGTGGTGGTGGTGGGGGAGGAGCAGCCGGCGGCGGTTCGGCCGGCGGCGGAACCGGCCGGCTGGCGCCCCGGTACGAGAGCGGGCACCTGTGGGTGGCGCCTCTTCCGCTCACGCCCGAGGAGATAGCCAGCCGCCTGGAATACTTCGTCGCCATCGGCGGACTGGGGATCGGCGGTGGGGCCGGTGAAGGAACGGGCAGCGCCACTCACGGCGAGTTGATCGACAGCGCCGTCACCGCCATCGTGCAGTCCTACCTCGATTCGGTCGGCGCGGAACCGGGAGCGGAATCCCAGGGACTCCCCTCGTGGACCACTGAAATTGCCGGTATGGATTTTGGCATCGACCAGAACTGGATCTACTTCGCCGGCCTGAGGATTCCGGCGGCGGTGCTGGCGTTGCTCCCGCTTCCCAACGCCGGCAACTACTTCCGCGACAAGAACTACGAATACCTCATGGAGGTCCGCCGGGAGATCTACTATTCGGCGTGGATGGCGGACACCAGAGAGGAATTCAAGGAGAACGTGCGCCAGCTCCGGGAACGGAAGCAGCGAGAGCACGACATGGCCCGCAACCAGCGCGTGGCCCCGGTCCTGGTCGAGGATTCGACTGCCTCGTCCGAAAACACCGATCGGGAATCCGAGCAGTAATACCCGAAGCGGATTGACGGGCCGGTGGCAACGCCGGGCTAGGGAATCGCCGGCGGTCGAAAGGTCCCGTCACCGTCCATCACCGCCGCCGACGGGCCGAAATCCTCGCGCGACACCCGGCGGACCAGGGCCACGGCCTGGCCGCTCGGATCGGGAACCGGGCCGGCACGGGGGTATTGCACCAGGGAGATCAGCCGGCCGTCCCGGAAGCCGCCGTACGGTCCCAGCGTCAACTGCAGCACACCGGTCACTCCCAGCGGCCCGCTTAGATTGAACCCTCGATAGTTCACGAAATTCCCCAGCGAGTAGACGATGGGCCGGCCGCGGTAGAACTCGATGCCCCGCAGCACGTGGGGTCCGTGGCCGATGACGGCGTCGGCGCCGGCGTCTATCACCTGACGGCTCCAGCGCCGCAGGTCGCCCCGGGGTTCGCGACCGAGGAACTCGGGCCCGTCGGGTGTATGCACGGCCGCCGAGCCCTCGTCGCCGCCGTGGAACGTCACCAGCAGGATATCGACCAGGGGCCGGATCGAGTCGACCACCGCCGCGCTGCGCTCCAGATCCAGCAGATTGTAGGAGTGGGCGTAGGTGGTGAACCCTATCAGGCCAACCACCGTGACACTGTCACCCCGCCACAGCGTGTCGATGGTGATCCGGCCCAGCGGTCCCACCACGCGGAGCCCGACTGCCTCCAGACCCTCGGCCGTGGCGACTCTTCCCGTGGGGCCGAGGTCGTTGGCGTGGTTGTTGGCCAGCGTCATGTGGCTGAAGCCGGCTTCGGTCAATCGCGGCGCCAGGTAGGTTGGGGTCACGAACGCATAGCAATTGCGGCGCACCCGGCCGTCGACCAGACACTTGGCCGGGGTACCGCTGTCGGCCAGCGTGCTCTCGAAGTTGCCGACCACCAGATCACCAACCAGGAACGGCACTACCGCCGACAACAGCCCCCGACCGGAATCGGGTGGGACGCCATCGTCGAGGGTGAGCGTCCCGAGGTTGATGTCGCCGACGAACGCGAGTCGCACTGGTTGAGTAGCCCGCGGTGGTCCCAGCAGGTAGAGGAACCGCTCCACTTCGTCGGGGGGGAACCGGACCGTTGGGTCCGCCGTCCCGTGGGAAATGACCGTGGGTGAGGGCAGGGGATCGAGCGAGTAGCGCGCCGCGCCGGCGCACGCGGTTCCGGCCAGCACGGCTGCACCGGCAACCAGCATTCCCCGCACGCTAGGCCCCAGCGGCGGCTCTGAGCCGGTCGATACTCTTGGCGGGGCCGACCACAACCAGCAGTTGGTCCACCGGCTCGGACACGGTCGATCCCGTCAACGCCACCCTGATGGGTTGCATGACGTCGCCCTGTTTGAGGCCGTTGGCGTCAGCCACATGGTGCAGTACCTCGACGAT
>CAJVYZ010000384.1 GCA_913009915.1 uncultured Gemmatimonadota bacterium
CACGGCGGCACTGACGATGGCCGGGGTACCGGTGTCGAAGCGCGCGGCCCCGGCGGACCAATCCAGGCGTTTCGCCTCGAAAGCGAACGGGTCACGCCGGCCGAACCATCCGGTCACCGTAGGCTCCAGCCGCTCGATCAAGTCACCCTTGATATAGAGGAAAGCGATGCCGGGAATCCCCATCAAATACTTCAGGCAGCCACCCACCAGAAAGTCCACGTCCAGCGCCGTAACGTCCACCGGTTCGGTGCCCAGAGTCTGGTAGGCATCCACCAACACAATGGCCCCTCGGTCGTGGGCCATTGCAATGATGGGAGCCAAGTCTTGCTTGGAGCCGTTCTCGTAGTAGGCGTGAGTAGCCGATAGCAGCAGGGTGTCGCTGTCCACCAGGGATCGGTACGCGGCGGGATCCACCGCGCCATCTTCCAGTGGAGCCCAGCGAACTTTGGCGCCGCGCCGTTCTTGCGCCAGCAACACGTGCCCGACCGTAGGGAACTCAGCTTCCGAAGACACGATGACTCGGCGATCGTCGAAACTGAATGCACTGACCAAGCTGCTGACGGCCACGGAGACCGACGGGCTCACCGCCACATGCTCGACCGGCGCGTTGATCAGCCGGGCGAACCCGGCTCGAGCCTGTTCCACCTCTTCCATCCATGCATCCCAATCCATCCCCTGGCTGTTCCACGAGTCGAGATACCCGTCGGCGGCTCGCCGAGTGGCCAGCGTCTGCGGCGCCTGGGAACAGTTGTTCATCGGCGTCATGGACTGCAGCAGCGGGATGGTGCTGCGCCAGCTAGACAGATCGTAGGTGGGAGTCGGGGTCATTGGGGTGGGCTGGTGGCTGGTGGCTGACGGCGGACGGCTAGCGGCTGACGGCCGACCGCTGACCGCCTACCCTCCCGCCCTTTCCTTCAGACTCGCCGCCAGCTCCTCCAGCTCCTCTTTGGTCCGCCCGTCGAACACCCGCTGGCACACCAGGCCGTACTCGTCGCACAGTCGCTGGCAGGCGGGGCCTTGCACGGCCTGGTCAGCCATCTCGAAGAGGACGTGGTCTTCCTTGTTGATGTGTCCGCGGATGAGGTGGACGTACCCGGTGGCGGCGGCGCGCAGTTTGGTCAGTGCTTCCTCGTCGCCGGTTCGGGCTTCGTCGATAGCGCCGGCCATGACCTTGGCGAACGCTCTGCCCTGTTGATGCTCGAACAGCATGACGGCGATGGGCCCCTGGTCGTGCGGCATGCCGCGGGCTTCCAGCGCCGGGAACAGGAGATCTTCCTCTTTGCCATGATGACAGGCATCAGCAAACAGTCGAATGAACGCGATGCAGTCGGCCAGGGCATCAAAGTCGGTATCCCCCGATTCACTGCGCCCGATCAGGGTCTCCAGCGCGTCGGCGACCTGCAGTATGAGTTGGTGCTCGGCTCTGAGTCTCGAAGTAGCGCTCTCGGTCACGGTATCTCCTGAAGGGTTATGGGCCATGCGCTGCGGGTCGTGAGGATGACGTGTGAGTCACGGGTAACGTGAACGAGCAACTGAACGCGGCAAACTGCCCCCGCTGCTCCCGCTGCCCTCGCCGCCCTCGCCTATTCAAGGTCCAACACCCACACATCACTTTCGTGCGAGCCGAGCGTCATGTAAAGCTTGCGCCCGTCGGTAGTGAAGCCGTAGCGAATCGGCTGTCGATCGGGATCATCGAACTCCAAGACGAGCCGAGGTTTCTCCCCTTCCACCACCGACCACGCGGCCCAGCCGGACGGCGTCGAGGCCAAGTAGTAGATGGTGCGTCCGTCGGGGGCCCACGCGCTCAGTTCCGGCCCGAAGCCGGGCATCGACGTGGGAACCACTAGGCGCCGCCGTCCGCCGTCGGCCGGTATGACGAACAGTCCTTCCTGTGCGCTAAAGGTGATGAGGTCTCCCTTGGGAGACCACCGGGCATATGAACCGGGCGTTCCCAAGACGCGGCGATGCCCGTCCGCCAGCGACACGATATTCAACTCGTTTCCTTCCACCCCCGAGAACGTCTCGAACACCAACGCGTTGCCGTCCGGCGCCCAGTCGGCATCGAGGTCCTCTTCCGGCCCATCGGTGCGCTGCCGATCGCCTGTGCCATCGACGGACATGGTGAAGAGGTCACGATTGCCGGTCCGCATGGAGTGGTACACGATGTTGCCACCGTCGGCCGAGAACCTCGGCATGAAGTCCGGGGCAGGATCCGAAGTGATCCGAAGCGGTTCCAATCCCCCCACGGCCACCGTGTAGATGTCGTAGTTGCCACCACGATCGGAATCGAAGACCAGCGTGCGCCCGTCCCGGGTAACATCCATACCCTCGATAACCTGGTTGCCCCGCGTGAGCGGTACCGCGTCCCGCACGGACCCTGGTGGATCGGATGGGAGATCGACGGCCCAGACGTTGGACGAACTGGCCAGCGACGCATAGGCCAGCCGACGTCCGTCGGGGCTAATCGTGAACGTGTGGATGTCGAGACCGGAGGTGATTCGTTGTGGCTCACCCAGGGGCTTCATGGAGCGGGACAACCCGACATGATAGATGTCGCGTGCGCCGTCACGATTGGATACCCAGAACAGTCCCCTTCCATCGGACGACCATTGCGGACTGACATCGAGCGAAGTTCCGTCCGTGATAGCCACCGGCGGGCCGCCAGCGACCGAGGAAACGATAATGGATGAGACGCCTTCGTTGGCGAAATTGGCGGTCCCGAACACGAAAATGGGATTCTCGCTCACATAGGCCACCCAACGACCGTCCGGTGAAAACACCGGCGAGTAGAATTCGCCAACGTCACTGATCGCCGTCCGGGTACCGGTGGCAATGTCATGGACGTACAACCGACCAGGCCAACTCGGGGGATAAACGACGCGAGTCCCCTCTTCCGACCAGTCGAACCCCAACATGATGCGATCCGAGTAGACCGGCTCGGTCCCGATATCGTCGGGCTGCAATCGCAGGAGGGCTCGAGCCGGGCCTCCAAGGGCGCCAACGACCCCGATAGCACCGTCGGAGCGTTGGTAGGCGATCTCGCTTCCGTCAGACGACCAGTGCGGGGACCGGTGGTTGGTCGTGGAATCGTCCGTCAGTTGAATGGTGCGGCCACCGGCGATCCGGCGCACAAATATCTGCATGTTGGTCGGCGATCCCGCCGCATACGCGATCATCTCGCCGTCCGGTGAAATGGCCGGATCTACCTCGAGCCCGGGATCGAGCGTCACCTGCCGCGCGGCGCCAAAGACGATCCGCTCCGTCTCCCCCCCGTTCAATAGAATCACCGCAACCGCCACCACGATCACCACCGCCGCCACCACCAACGCGACTGGGAGCCAGGGGAACGCCTTCCTGGCCGGCGCGGCCGGCGTCGGTGCGATGAGAGCCTCAGCGAACTGGGCGGCCGGGCTGAACCGGTCGGCCGGGGTCTTGGCCATGGCCCGTTGCAGGACACCGGCCAGTTCCGCTGGAACCGCCGGCCGGATGCTGGTGATGGCCATCGGCTCCGCGGTCATGTGCTGGTGGACCACACTCTCGGTGGTGGGACCGGTGAATGGCGGCTGCCCCGCCAGCATCTCATACAGCACGCAGCCGAGGGCATAGAGGTCTGAGCGGCCATCGAGGTCCTGCTCGCCGGCCGCCTGCTCGGGGCTCATGTAGGACGGTGTGCCCAGGGCCACACCGGTTTCTGTGAGCCGGTCGCCGCCTGCAGCACTCACC
>CAJVYZ010000385.1 GCA_913009915.1 uncultured Gemmatimonadota bacterium
GGCGCTCCCGTTACGGTGGAAGACGATGCTGGGGAGACCGCTGACCAAGCGGAAGCTAGCGACCGTTCTCCCCCCGAGTTGGGGCAGCGCCGGGGCGACGGCCCGGCCGAACCGGACATGGGTATCGAGCTGCAGTACCCGGATCCGCTCGCTGGCGTCGATCGTGTTGTTGTTGTTTTGGTCGTACAGGATGCGCAGGCTGGAATTGGTCGTATCGAACATGACGGCCACATTGTGTTGCTGGGCCACGGCCGCACGCTGGGCGGCCATCAGTGTCGTCGATACCGCCTGCATGCCCCCTTCGATCTGGTAGTGCTCGAAATCGATGCGCGGGGCTATGATGGCCGTCATCAGGCCGATCAGGCCGATGACGACCAGCATTTCGATGAGAGTCAGACCCGCGCGGCTGGTGCACCGCAGGCCGGCTGAGAAGGGGTATGTGGCAGGCATCCTCGGTTCCTTGGCCGGCCGGAATGGCCGGTTTCGGTCACTCCATTGCAAGGGCTACGCCATTGGGGTCCCCACAGCCATCATGTTGCTGTATAACCGGTTACCACTCTGAGAGATGTGGCCGGCGGGACCCGGTTCGGCTGGGCCGACACCCGGTGTGGCGTCGGCGACACTGGTGCCCAGCGGAGGCCAGATGCACAACATTAGCCGGAGTACCCCGGCAGCGCCACCAGTGGCTGAGCGCTAGTTCCGGTTGCGCTCGTACATCAGATTGCGCGGGGAGAATCGCCAGGTGTAGTCCCTGGTGAAGAGGGTGCCGCCATTGACCCGCCGGTCGACACGGTCGGCCGCCAGAGTGGCCCTGATCCGGATCGACAGGATGTCGTCGAAGTCGTTGGTAGCGTCGCCGTCTGTGGCGTCGGCCAAATCGAGTTCATCGCCGTCGGTGAAGATCAGGGTCGCTTCCCACGAGAGGAGCCCGTAGGCCATGACGTCGCCGTCTAGGCTACCATCTGCCCGGAACCGCTCGGCCCGCATCAGGTTGCCGTTCTCGGACCAGTAGATGACCGGCGCCAGTTTCTGTACGAACGCGCCGTTGGCCGGGATCTGCAGTCCGCTGAGCCCAGCGGGATAGCGGATCAGCGTGTCCAGGTTGGCGAACTGCACCTGCACGGTGTCGCTGGGCCCACCGGGGTCATTGACGTTGGTGATCACTATGAGCCGTCGCTCGCTCTGGATCTGCAGCCGGGCCAGGTCGCCCACGGCCAGGTCGAACGCGCCTGCCGCCTTGGCCAGATCCAGGCAGAGGGTACCGCAGGTACCCTGGCCCACGGCCGGTAGGGACAATGTGTCCGGCACGATGTCATACGGTGGGGCCAACGTCGGCGTATACGGAATACGCAGCACGACGGTGGTGTCGCCCCACGCCGCCAGGGCGCCGAAGCTGGTGGAACTGGTGATGCCGACGCCGGTCGACATGAAGTCCCGCTCGAGCGACATGGCAACGAATCGCGCGTTCCGATTGACGCCCTCGCGCAACGCCGTCCCCCGTACCGTCTGGAAGGTCGTTACGGCCGAGGACATTGCGGCCGACACCACCACCAATCCGACGATCAGTGCCAGCATCAACTCGATCAGGGTGAATCCGTTGCTACGGCGTGGCGAGGGCATGGTCGTTTCTCTCTACAGTGCGCCAACGAAGGCGAGGGTGACGAGCTCCACGGGGACCGAGGAATTGGGCATGGTCACCACCACGCGGACGCTCTTGAGGTTGGACGCTACGTCAGTGACGACGACGCTCCGGGTATAGGGACCGCTGGCGTTTGGCACGCCTTCCCGGTCGCACGCGACCGCCGCTTCGGAGATCAGGGCGGCCGGCTGCCGGCTGCGGACCTCTTCCATGTAGGCACGTGCCACCGAGACGGCTTCCGTGCGAGAGGCGGCCTGGGCGCCGGCCCGCACCACCCCGGCGCTGGTCTTGGCCAGGGCCAGGATGCCAATGGCCAGGATCACCACGGCGATCAGGGTCGAGATCAGACTGAATCCTCTTTCGTTACGCATCATTGCCAGCCCCCTCCCGGGGTGTAGACCCAGGATGCGAAGGATCCCGAACCGGACACGCTCACTGCGCCGGCGACGGTATTGTCATCCTGATGGGTGAAGTAGATCACGCCCCGGACGCCGAATGGCTCGGGGAGGCCGCGGTTGCCGAACGTGACGCGGTTGCTCGCGAACGTCACCGATGTTCCGATCGAATCCCCGGAGATGGCCGGGGCCGACCCCCGGCCGAATACCACCTTGGAGGCCAGGGTGCGCTGGCCGAAGCCCCGCAGCGCCTGAATCTCGGCCGTGGTGGCGCTGATGACCCCGTCCTGGTCGTCATCGAGGTAGCCTACGTAGGTGGCGGCCCCGGGGAAGAAATCGACCCGCACGGCGGACTTGGCCGCCATTGCCCGGGTCCGCATCAATTCCAGGTCGCGCACCAACAGCTCGGCGGCGTTGCGCACATGAGTCCTGGGGGTGACCCGCAGCCGTGGCAAGACGAACAGGCTCGCTATGCCGATGATGGTAATCACCGTCAGCATTTCGATCAGAGTGAAGCCTGCTCGGGGGAGTCGTTTGGTCATGCTGGCAATCCTCGACATCGGTCTGCTCTCCGCCTCACGGTTAGTACACCGGCCGGAAGGCGGTGTGAATGACGTTGCCTACCACCGGAGTGCCCGGCGGGAGGTTGGTGGGATCCTCAAAGCGCATGTCGAACCGCCAGTTGCGTCTGGGGGCCCGGTAATAGCTGCCGTAGGACCATTGGGCGGTGGCGTAGATACTGGTCGACAGGGACACCAGCGATCCCTCGTAGTTGGAATCGCGGCCCGACCAGCTCTCGATGAAGCGCGGGTAGTTCTCCACGCCGCCGCCGTAGGGAGCGTTGCCGCCGCCGTTGAACCAGTCCCAGGGAGTGGCCGAGTGACCGGCCAGAATCGCCGTGTAGATGGTGGTGTTGGCCGCCGTCGTCATCCCCGGACCGGTGTGGGCCGCGTCGGTCCACGCGTTGGACAGGAAGGTGATGGCGTCGCCCACCACCGCCGCCGGCTGCCAGCCGACGCTGTTGTAGTCGCCCTCGATGTAGAACGGATAGTCCGTGGCCACGGTGATCGGATTGGCGAGGGAAGCGCCGTTCCGCACACGCACCGCCGGGAAGACCCCATCGCCGGACGGGTCAGGGGCCAGGCCCACGTTGGTGAACGTGACGTAGAAGATCCGGGTCTCTTTGGCCGGGTCGCCGGCCACCCAGGCGAACAACTGGGCCATGTCGATCGTGAACACGTCGGCGAAGCGCCCCTCGCGGCCTTCATAGAGGGAGTCGTTGACCATCGAGAAGATGGCGTTGCACTCGGCCGCGGTGGGAAGCACGCTGGTGCTGCCCCTGACCACCAGGGTTCCCGGTCCATTACAGGGGTTGGCGTCGCTCATGTCGATCTCGACGTACCAATCGGCCTTCCAACTAAACTTGGCGTTGCGCACGGCCTGTACGTCGCCGGGGACCCGAGGCTCCATGACCGCCCGCGCCGGCATCCCGGGGGGCAGGGGGACGTTGAGCGAGTCGACACCGTAGGCGTTGGTCTTGAGGCGGTTGTCGAACTTGTTGTTGCTCTGGAGCCGGAAATCCGACGGGATCGGATGCGTGCGGCTGTCGAAATTGAGATTGTTGTCCACTAGATCGGAAGAGCGTCGTGTAGGGAAAGAGTGTAGATCTCGGTGGTTGCCGTG
>CAJVYZ010000386.1 GCA_913009915.1 uncultured Gemmatimonadota bacterium
CCCGGGGTTGTCGTATCCGCTGAAGATGAGCTCCTGGTGGGGGTGGAGCAGGGGGATGTTGGCGCGGCGCTGGGTCGTTTGTCCCCGGAGCTGAAGGCGGTGGTGCAGGCACTGGTGTTGGACGGTCTAACTGCACGCGAGACGGCCTCGTTGTTGGGGGTTCCGGCGGGCACGGTGAAGACTCGGATGATGCGGGCCCGGCGGCTGTTGCGTGAGGATCTGGCGACATGACGTGGCATCCCCCTGCCGAGGAGCTTGCGGCATATGTGTCGGGTCGGCTTTCGGCGATGCGTGTGTGGTCGGTTGAGGCGCATGTGACTGAGTGTGGTGTGTGTCGTCGGGATGCGGGTTCGTTGCTTGGTGAGTCGGGGCGCCTGGAAGGAATCTGGGATGCAACGATTGAGAGGATAGATGCCCCTCGGCTCCGTTTGGTTGAGCGGTTCCTTGTGGGAGTTGGCGTGCCCGATCATGTGGCGCGTCTGCTGGGGGCGACGCCGTCGCTGACGGTGCCGTGGTTCGTGGCGGTGGCCGGAGTCTTGGGTTTGGGGTTGGCAATGGCGTGGAGCGCGGCCGCCGGCCCGCCGCTTGTTGCCAGGTCTGGTCTGTTTCCGTTTCTCGTGCTAGCGCCGCTGGCACCGGTTGCGGGTGTGGCGGTGGCGTTCGGTCCCATCGCGGACCCGGCCTATGAGGTTGCGGTGGCGTCTCCGTTTCATGGATTCCGACTGCTGCTAATTCGGACAGTGGCCGTGCTCGCCACGTCCATGATGGTGGCTCTGGGTATGGCGGTGTTGCTCCCCGCCGCGGGTCTGTTGGCTGCGGCTTGGATCCTGCCAGGGTTAGCGCTGGCGAGTGTGACCTTGGCGGCGAGCACGTTCACGACGCCGTCCGTCGCCGGTGTTGTCTCGTCTGTGCTGTGGTTGGCGGGGGTTGCGGCGGCTGAGGCCGGCCCGAAGACGTTGGTGGCTTTCGGCTGGACCGGACAGCTCGTCTTTGCCGTCATGTTGGCGATTGCCGTGTCGGTGCTTCTGGTGCGCCGCGACTCCTTCGACCTCGGGAAGCGCTGATGGGCGCGTTCCGTGCGTTCCCGTGGGTCCTCGTCCGCTCCGTGCGACTGATCCCGTGGTGGCACCTCGGACTCGGTCTGGTCGCGGCTGTCGCTCTCGCCGCGACCCGGCGCAACCCGTATCCGGACGACCTCGTGTTCGGGCTGCGTGTCGCTGCTGTCGCCTTGGCAGCGGGTGCATCGTTCGTCTTCGACGACCCTGCCGTGAGCGTGATGGACGGTAAGCCGGTCCCGCTGGTGCTACAGCGGATTGCTCGTCTAACCCTGGCGATTCCCGTGATCGTGGTGGGCTGGTGGGTGCTGCTTGGATGGATGGAGACCGGACTCGGCCCCACCGACGAACGCGCGATGGCAACACTGCCAAGACTGGCTCTGTCGCTCGAGTTCGCTGCGTTGCTGGGGATCGTCTGGGCGGTGGCCACCCTTGCGGTGCGCGCCGACAGAGATACCGGGGGTACCGCGGCAGCACTATCACTGCTCGCAGTCGTAGTTGTACTCCTTCTGCTGCCGGAGCGTTGGTCGGTGTTCCCCTCTCCGGCAGTCGCTCCATCGTTTGGTGAGGCCGCGTCTGAGCGATGGGAAGCGTGGATCGATGGGCACCGTCGCTGGGCCCTGGTCGCGGCGCTCGCCTGGGTGGGAGTGGCTCTTGGGTTGGTGGGGTCGAGCCGTCGGCACCGGATCATGAGACACCGATTCTCTTTGGCGCAGGGCGCGAAGGAGTAGTCGATGACCATGACGACAGCCCCACCGGGAACCCACCCGATCGAGCGGCAACCGTCATCGGCTCGTGTGTGGCCGGCGTTGGCGCGACGTGAAGCTCTGTTCATGCTGCGCCATCCCCTCATCCTGGTCGGGATCCTGGCAAGCGTGTACGTACTGTGGTCACTGAATCGCGACACGCTGCCGCACCTCGCCGGCTACTCCACATACGTCGGTATGGGTCTCGCTCCGTTTGCGGGAGCATCCCTGCTCGTCGCGCACCTTCAGACGTCGCGGGCGCAGCGTCACCGGACACTGGAAATCGAAGAGCCGACCCCCGCCGCAAAACAGGCCCGAACTTTCGGTCACCTCCTCGGGTCCCTTGCAGTCGTGCCGGTCGCGGTCGCCGTCGTCACCGCCTACATGGTGTATCTGTACCGGCTCGGCGGCGCCGGCCAACCCGATATCGGTGAACTACTTGTTGGGCCGCTGGTGGTCGGCCTCGCCGGCATCGCCGGTGTCGCAGCCGGCACGTGGTTCCCGAACCGCTTCGGCGGACTCATCGGCCTGGGTGCGGTCGCCTTCATCCAGATCGCCCTTCAGGACGCACCAGGCACTCTCCACTGGTTCGCATGGTGGCACACAGTCCTGTGGTACGGCGGTTTCGACTTGTGGATCCGGCCAACCTGGGCACACGTCGCATACCTAATCGGTGTGATGACCATTGTGAGTGCGGCAGCTTCCTTCCGGCACGGCATCCGGATCGCCCCGACTGCGATGGCGGCTATCGGAGCGGTGCTTGTCCTCGTTGGCGGCGCTATCCAGGCACAGCTCCCGAGCGATGCGGAAGTGGAAGCGGCGTGGGACCGGATCGCCAACCCAGACGGCTACTGGGTCACGATGCAGCGCGACAACGTGGCGTACAAGATCCACCCGGGCTATGAACGCTGGGTCGACTGGTGGGACCTGGTGATTTCGGACACCCTCGCACCGATCTCGCCGAACGATCGCCCTGCTCTTGTTGTCGAGCAGTGGCATCATCCCTTTCCCTCCCAGATCCTCGACGAGTTCGGACGGGGGAGTCCGAGAGGACAAGCCCTCCTGGAGAGGGCGAATGGACTCTTCTTTGGATCGTTGCCGGCAGATCCGTGGCCCATCAGAGTCGGCAGCACGCTGTACCTTGAGCAACGCACGCCACTGGCTATCGCTGTCGCGCAACGCGCCGTTGGATTGCCACTCCTTTCGGTACAGATGGAGGGCCCGCTCTACACCGAAGAGGAGATCGTCAGATACAACTACGAGCCCACAGACCCCACCGAAACCATGAACTGGCCCGGGCGGGAGTGGGGCCTACCTCGCCCTGTCATGGGTGACCGGGTCCCGTTGGCGGTGGCCTGCGACGCCGAAGGTCAGGCCCGCGAGGTCATTGCCGCATGGCTCGCCGGCCAAGGGAGCCCGCGTCTTGTCGCCAGCTACCGCGATATCAGACGCCGCGGTGTCAGTTCCACGTTGAATGGCGGCGCCCTCTCCGAGTACTGGCCCGGCGACGCCGAGTCACCCACCGCGGTCATCCAATGGAGCAGCCTCGGGTGGATGCGACAAGGCGGCTTCGGTGGAGGGAACGGAGCATCTGCCGTTAACGGATCGCCTACGGCGACAGATCTCGCAGCCCAACTTTTCGAACGTCCCTATGCCGAGGTGGCGACCGGTCTTGCCGAGAACTGGGACGAATGGGCCAACCCGACAACATCGATCCAGGCGATCGTCGAATATTTCGATCTCGAACCACCGCCGACACCCGAACAATGGATCGAACGCGGCGGACGCGACCCATCCGAATTCCTCGCTTCAATCGCCGTGTATCCGCGTTGGAACGGTGATGACCTTCTCGGCGACCAGCCCTTCCCGATCTGTAAGTGACACCAGGAGGAACACCGTGACAGACACCGCCT
>CAJVYZ010000387.1 GCA_913009915.1 uncultured Gemmatimonadota bacterium
ATGTTGTATATTGAGGCTGTTGACGTGTGTCTTCCGATCTCTTGATATCTTTTTCTTCCAGTTCTTTTTTTTTTTTTTTTTTTTCAAGCAGAAGACGGCATACGAGATATATCAGTGTGACTGGAGTTCAGACGTGTGCTCTTCCGATCTCGCTGCAGGAATTGAGTTATATCCTGTCCGAGTCGCTCCAGGAAGAACGGATCGTGACCCAGGTCGCCAGCTACGTGGCGCGATTTCTTCCGGCGGGGGGCGCCAGCGTCCTCCTGGCGGACGAACGCACCGGAGAGCTTAGGGTCGCCGCCGGCGAAGGCTCCCTAGCAAGCCTGGTAGGCACCCGGCTACCCGAACAGTCCGCCGGACTCATCAGCAAGGCGATCGGCGGGGAGCGGCTCGAAGTGGCCGGCCGGGCGGGGGAAACCGAAATCGTCCTGTTCGACGGCTGCACCGTCGAGACCGCCGCCATCGCTCCCCTCACGGCCCACGGCGTCACCATGGGCGCGATTCTCGTGGCGGACACCGCCGAGGGCGAATTCACTACCGAGGACCTGTGGCTGATCTCCACCGTGGCAACCCAGACCGCGGTAGTCCTGGCCAACAGCCGCTTCTTCGAAATGTTCCGGCGGGGCAAAGAAGAGTGGGAAACCACGTTCGATGCGCTGACCGAGAGCATCGCCATCGTGGACGGGGAGGGGGTGATGCGGCGGGTAAACAGCGCCCTCGCCAATCTGCTGGGGCTTCCCGAGCCATCCCTGGTCGGCAAGTCCTTCACCGATCTCGTCTTCGGCTCCGCGGAACAGATTCCCGACGCTCTCAAGGCCGCGCGGCACGGCGAACGCCCGCCGCCCGAGACCGTCCGCTCGCTGCCGCTGCAACGGACCATTCGGGTGACCGCGGCCCCGCTACCCGAGGACGAGCGCACCAGCGATACCATCGTGGTGCTCATCGAAGACGTGACCGAACAGCGGGCCCTGGAAACTCAGCTCATCCAGAATGAAAAGATGGCGGCAGTGGGCCAGCTGGTGTCGGGCGTGGCCCACGAATTGAACAATCCGTTGACGTCCATCTCAGGCCTGTCGGAGTTTCTGCTCGAGCCGGGACGGCTGCCCGAGTCGCACACCGAGCACATGCGGGTGATTCACGAGCAGGCAGAGCGCGCAGGCCGGATCGTCCAGAACCTGCTGACGTTCGCCCGCAAAGGGGAGCCGGAAACCGCCGAGGTCGATATCAACTGGGTGGTCAACAAGACGCTTCAGCTGGTCGAACACGAATTGACGCTCGGCGGCATCACCTTGGACCGGCGGCTAGCCGACACCTCGCTCACCGTCCGTGGCGATCAGCACGAGCTGCAGCAGGTAGTCCTCAACCTGCTGACAAACGCCATCCACGTGATCGACCATCTACCGGC
Source organism: uncultured Gemmatimonadota bacterium (assembly GCA_913009915.1). GTDB lineage: Bacteria > Gemmatimonadota > Gemmatimonadetes > Gemmatimonadales > GWC2-71-9 > N074bin45. Next base: position 1,406 of record CAJVYZ010000387.1, read on the forward strand.
CGATGCCCTCAAGACGATCACCATCGAGACCGGGCGTGGGGCCGACGGCAAGATCACCATCAGCGTGGCCGACAGCGGGCCCGGGGTCCCCGAGGATCTGGTAGGCAGGCTGTTCACGCCGTTCTTCACCACCAAGGAACCCGGCAAGGGTACCGGGTTGGGGTTGTCGATCAGCTACGGGATCGTGAAGTCGCACGGAGGGGCCATCGTATACGACCGCGCCCCACCACCCAGTGGCGGCGCATGTTTCCGCATTACCCTCCCGCCGGCCGGGTCCGACCCCCAGCGCCAGCGCCAAGATGCGCCCCCCGACGAGGTTCCCCGCCACCTGTTGGTCGTCGATCAGGACCGGACCGCAGCCCGAGTCCTCAAGGCGCTCTTCACCACCGAGGGTTTCCGGGTCGAGGTGGTGGAAACCGGCGAGGAAGCGTGGCAACGCCTAGTCTCGACCCCCTTCGATCTGATCATCACCGATGCCCGGGCCACACTGAGCGACGGCCGCCGCCTGTCCGCCGCCCTCCAGTCCCAGGACCTGATATCACCGTCGAGGATCCTCATCGCAGTGCCCAGCGGCGACCGCCTGAGCGGCGAGACCCACATTGGCGGCGGTTTCACTGTCCTGACCAAGCCGTTCAACCCCAAGAAGGTCCACCAGTTGGCCATGTCGGCCCTGCGTCGACCCTAAGGCCCTGCGGCCAGCGATCTCCGGCTGGAGGAGGTGGGGGGATCCGGAACGCTAGACTGAGTGGTGGCCGCCTCAGAAGCCCGCGTCGGCCGCGGACCGCCAAGGAGTCAGGACGATCCGGCCATCCACCAACTTGGCGGTTTCTTCGACCGATCCCGTCCCCCAAAAATTCCCTCCGGCGTCGAGGTCCGGCGCCGAGATGAACCAGCGCCCGGCCTTGAGGAAGACGTTGCCGGTCACCTCGGTGTCACCGCCGATAGTGTCGACGACCAATCCATCGCGAAGCCCGTCCAGCAGGTTGCCTCGGACCCTGACCTGAATGGTCTGCTCCAGCACGATACCGCGCCGCAGGTCGGCCAACACGTTGTCGTCGATGCGGTAGCCCCGGCTGAGCTCGTCACCCTGGTGGGGCGCGAACAACTGGATGCCGACGTCGCCGCCGATGATGGAATTGGCTGCGATGGTGTTGTCACTGCCGTGCTCGATGGCGATCCCGGCTGTGGCCGTCCCGATCACCCGGTTGCCGCGCACGAGCGTGTGTGACGAGTACCCCAACCAGAATCCATAGCGCGAGCTGTCCGCGACGTTGTCGAGGAAGGTATTCCCCGAGCTGAAGGTAGACTCGAACGCGTTGTGATAGGCGAACGAGGCGTCGTTCCGAATCACCAGATTGCCGACGGAGGGGTTGACCAGCGGCCGATGACCGCTGAGGAAAAAGCCGTCGCCCGAGTACCGTAAGTCGTTGTCTGCAATGAGATTAGAGTCACTGCGTTCGCGGAGCAGAATGGCAGCGCTGTCGCAGCCGCGGCTGTAGCTGCGCGATTCGCATCGCACGTTGTGGTGTACTTCGTTGCGGACGATCACGTTGTGCGACGCCCGCCAGAGGTGGATGCCCCAACCCGAATTGCCCGACACGTCGTTGTCGGCGATGTGTGAGCGCCGCGCCCCGAAGAGTCCGATGCCGTTCTGCGCTCGCGTGGCGACGATACGGGTGACACTGGCCTGGTCGGTCCACTTGAGAACGACGCCGCTGCCGTACATCTCGAACGTGTCGGGCCGGAAGATGTCCAGCCAATCGTCCTGGTCGAATTCGGCGGCGGTCGACCGCAATGATTGAGACCGCGAGCCCGACAATGTCATGTCCGACACCTGGTGACCACTGCCGCCCTCGAGCAGGACGCCGTAGCGATAACCGCGCACCGTGCCACCGTGGATTTCGACGTCGTCGACGCCGCGGCTGACGATACCGATGCCGACGAACCCGCTTGGCAGCGAGTCCCCGCTCTCGAGCGTCACTCCAGTCATATCTAGATGGGTTCCCGAACTGGCGATGATCACCACACCCTGCTCTTGGGGATCGCGGATGCGATAGCGTCCGGCACAGATGCGCACGGCGCCCTGCACTTGGGTTCCCGCCCGCGACAACCGCAAGCAATCGTTCCCGCCCTGGGCGGCCACCCCGGTCGTTGCCAACACGCCCAGGAGCATCGGTATCATGGCCATGGTTCAGCTAGCGCCACTGAGAAGGGGAAATGGCAAGGACATCATCCACCGCACCGGCGCTTCCCGTTCCGATGAGTTCGAGGATCTCCAGGATGGCCCGGCGTTCCCGGGGC
>CAJVYZ010000388.1 GCA_913009915.1 uncultured Gemmatimonadota bacterium
CCCTGGGCGCTACGCGCCGTCGACGTCTTGCGCCACCTGGTGCTCCCGGCCACCACGCTGTCGATCGTCACCATCGCCGCCACCATCCGCTATCAACGCACGGCCATGATCGAAGCCCTGGGCCAGGACTATGTTCGCAGCGCCCGGGCCAAGGGCCTGAGCGTCAGACAAGTCGTGTGGCGCCACGCCTGGCGCAACGCCCTTTCCCCGGTACTCACCCTGTTCGGCCTGTGGCTCCCGCTGTTCGTGACCGGGTCCGTCTTCGTGGAAGCCGTCTTCGGATGGCCCGGCCTCGGCTACCTCACCTACGAGGCTATCAGCGGTCGCGACTACCCGTTGATCATGGGCACCGCCATCCTGGTGTCGGCCTCCGTGGTAGTGGGAACCTGGTTCAGTGACGTGGTGCACATGCTCCTCGATCCCCGCGTGCGCCTGCAATGATCACCCGCACGGAAGCCTCGTTCCATCACTGGCGACGCAGCGGCGGGTGGCTGGGTGTCGTCGTGCTCGTGGGCATGATCGCCGTCGCCCTGGTGGGACCGTTGGCGCTGCCGGACCCGGCCAGCCAACCGGATATCGTCGCCGGCGCCCAACCACCGTCCCTGGCCCATCCCTTCGGCACCGATGAATTGAGCCGGGACGTGTTGAGCCGGGTGGTCTCCGGAGCCAGGATCTCGCTGGCGATCGCCGCGCTGGCGGTCACGCTGTCGCTGGTGCTCGGAGCCACCTTCGGCCTGGTGGCGGGCTATTGGGGTGGTTGGGTCGATGCCGTGCTCATGCGCCTGGTCGACGGGGCCTTGGCCATCCCCAGGTTGTTCCTGCTACTCCTGCTGGTGACCGTGTGGGACCACCTCACCATCGTACCGTTCGTGCTGGTCATCGGCGCGACCGGATGGTTCGGCACCAGCCGGCTGGTGAGGGCGGAGGTTCTGCGCATCAAGAGCGAGCCCTTCATCCAGGCAGCCCAGGCCCTGGGAGCGAAACCCGCCCGCATCGTGCGGCGCCATCTCCTCCCCAACACCGCGGGACCCCTGCTGGTCGCCGCCACCCTCGGTGTGGGCAACGTCATTCTCCTCGAGGCGGGCTTGTCCTTCCTTGGGGTCGGCGGCGTGCGACCCCCCACACCGTCGTGGGGACGGATGATCTTCGAGGGCAAGAGCGTGTTGGCCACGGCGCCTTGGGCCAGCATCTTCCCGGGAGTGGCGATCGTGGTGACCGTCCTGGCCGTGAACCTCATCGGGGAAGCCCTGCGGGACCACCTCGACCCAAAGAACGCATGACCAGCTTGCTCGATGTGCGCCGGTTGACGGTAAACTTCTTCAGCGAAGCCGGCACGGTGACGCCGGTTGACGAGGTCTCCTTCCAGTTGGCCAAGGGAGAGACGCTGGCACTGGTGGGGGAATCCGGTTGCGGAAAGAGTTTGACGGCCCTGAGTATTCTGCAACTGCTCCCGCGGGCCGCCAGCATCGGACCCGGAAGCACCATCGAACTCGACGGCGAAGATCTGGTCCCGATGGATGAAGCGGCACTGCGCGCCGTGCGTGGAGGGCGCATCGCCATGATCTTCCAGGACCCGATGACCAGTCTCGACCCGGTGTACACCGCCGGGAGCCAGATCACCGAAGCCATCCGGGCCCACCGAGACGTCGGCAAGCGCCAGGCCCGCGAGCGAGCCCTCCAATTGTTGGAGGAAGTCGGCATCCCCGACCCGCTATCTCGCTTCGACCAGTACCCCCACGAACTGAGCGGCGGGATGCGGCAGCGGGTCATGATCGCCATCGCGCTCTCGTGCGAGCCCCAGGTGCTCATCGCCGACGAACCCACTACGGCCCTCGACGTCACCGTCCAGGCACAGATCCTGGAGATCCTGGACCGGCTGCGGCGATCCCACGACATGGCCGTGCTCCTCATTACCCACGACCTCGGCATCGTGGCCGGCCGCGCCGATCGTGTTGCCGTGATGTACGCCGGCCGCATCGTCGAGACAGCCCCGACCGACAGACTGTTCCAGCATCCGGCTCACCCGTATACCCAAGCACTGCTCGCGTCGGTGCCCCGTCTCACCGGGCCGCTGCAGCGCTTGAGTCCCATCCACGGCACCGTCCCCAATCCCGATGCCTGGCCTGCCGGCTGCCGCTTCCACCCACGCTGTCCCTACGCCTTCGACCGGTGCCAGCAGCAACCCCCCGTCCGGACCGTGTCGGACGGGCACGAGACCGCCTGCTGGTTGGAAAGCCCCCAATGACCGCCCCTTCCTCCCCCCCGCCGCTGGTGCGCGTCAGGGACCTGGTCAAGCACTATCAGCGCCGTGGCGTCCTGCGCGCGTCGACCGAGCGCGTTCGGGCGGTGGACGGGGTGTCGTTTACCATCCCGACGGGAGAGACCCTGGGCCTGGTGGGAGAGTCGGGCTGTGGCAAGACCACGGTCGCGCGCACCGTTCTGCGGTTGGAGGAAGCGACCTCGGGCTCCGTCCGCTTCGGCGAGGTCGACGTGCTCGCCCTCCAAGGGAACGACCTCCGCACTTTCCGGCGCCGCATGCAGATCATCTTCCAGGACCCGTACGGATCCCTGAACCCGCGGATGCGGGTGGGCCAGGCCATCGGCGAAGGGCTGCGCATCCACCGTGTGGTCCCCAAGCGTGACGTCCCGGAACGGGTGGCCACCCTCCTTGCCGAAGTCGGCCTCGACGCCTCCGCGGCCCGGCGGTATCCCCATGAATTCTCGGGTGGGCAGCGGCAACGAATCGGTATCGCGCGCAGCCTCGCCGTGGAACCCGACTTCATCGTCTGTGACGAACCGGTCTCGGCGCTCGACGTCTCGGTTCAGGCGCAGGTGATCAACTTGTTGACCGATCTGCAGAACCGCCGCGGGTTGTCCTACCTGTTCATCGCGCACGACCTCGCGGTCATCCGCCAGGTAGCGCAGCACACGGCGGTCATGTACCTGGGTCACTTCGTGGAAACCGGTCCCACCACGGAGATTCTCTCCCGGCCGCACCACCCCTATACTCAGGCGCTCCTCTCCGCCGTCCCCGAACCCGATCCGTCCTCGCAACGACTACGCATCGTCCTCAGCGGAGATCTCCCGAGCCCGGCCCATCCGCCGGCCGGCTGCCCGTTTCATACCCGCTGCTTCCATCCGCTCAAAGACGGCCGGTGCTTCACCGAGCGGCCCACCCTCCGCCCGGTCGGCGCCACGGAGACCGCCTGCCACTATGCCGAGGACTAGGGTGCGCCACCTGAGGCGGGGTGGCTTACCTTGCCCGGCGACCCGGTTATCATTCAGCGACTCCAGCCAGTGACAACATGCCGGCATCAGACGTCATCCACATTCATCAAGTCGACGCCTTCACGGATACGCCCTTCAGTGGCAATCCCGCGGCCGTGTGTTTTCTTCCTGGCGAGCGAGACCCCGCATGGATGCAGCAGGTCGCCCGGGAAATGAACCTGAGCGAGACGGCGTTTCTCGTGCCGAACGCCGACGGCCATGACTTGCGTTGGTTCACCCCGGAAGTCGAGGTCGATCTGTGCGGGCACGCCACCCTGGCCGCCGCGCACGCGCTGTGGGAAACCGAAACCCTCGACACCGCAACGCCGGCGCGGTTTCACACCCGGAGCGGTCTCCTCACCGCCACCAAGCACGGGGAGTGGATCGAACTGGATTTCCCGGCGCTGCCCGACCAGGCCATCGCCCCACCTCCGGGACT
>CAJVYZ010000389.1 GCA_913009915.1 uncultured Gemmatimonadota bacterium
GCTCACTCCTGTGGCTGGCCGCCGGCAGTTTACTTCTCGGTGTGGTGGTGGTGGCCAACATGCCTCTCTATCGGTTTTTCTATCGGTACGGCGGGTGGGGGTTCGCCCTGGCCACAGTGTCGTTGAATCACCTGTACTACGTGATCAACGCGGTCGCGGCCGCCTGGGGTTGGGTGTTGCACCACACCCTTGGCGACCCGCAGCCGCCCGTGGCGGTCGAAGCGATGGCGGAACTCGGTGTCGAAAGTTGGCCCCCCGTGCCCAAGAAACTCCCGCCGGAAGATGCGTCACAGCGGGCCAACGCCGTCGGTGCCGAGGAGTGATTGTCCGGCCGGGCCGCCCTAAGCATATTGTCCAAGAGTGAGGCGATGATGGTTCGATCCCAGGTCGAAAGAGGTGACGTCCCCAGCGGTGCGGACCAACCCGACGGTGCCGAACGGGAGTTGGTGCTGGCCTTCGCACCGTTGCACAAGCGGGCGTTCGGCGTGGCCATCGGCGCGGCGGCCGGCCTATCGTTGTTCGTCGCCACGTTGGTGTACGCGATTCGTGAGCCGGCAGAGGGCATGGGCCTGTGGCTGCTGATCCAGTATTTCAAGGGGTATTCGATATCCGTCGTCGGCGCGTTCGTCGGCCTCGGGTGGGGGTTTGCCACGGGATTTGTGGCCGGGTGGTTCTTCGCCTTCTGCCGGAATCTGATCGTCGCCGCCTCGGTGTTCCTCATCCGGGCCAAGGCCGAGCTGTCTGAAACGAGGGATTTCCTCGACCACATCTAGTCTCACCCAACCGGAGGAATGACATGATCGAGGAGGGGCAGAATCTCAATGCCGCTATTCTCCGCCTGAACAGTCGAGCATGGGGAATCGCCCTAGGCTTGCTTCTGGGCGGTGGTCTCTTCCTGGCGACCATAGTCCTGGTGATCAAGGGTGGCCCGGATGTGGGGCAGCATCTGAGTCTGCTGTCCGTGTTCTTCCCCGGCTACCGGGTCACCGTACTCGGAAGCTTGATCGGCTTCGTCTACGCCTTCGTGCTGGGCTATGCGCTTGGGCGGTTGGTCGGCACCGTGTACAATCGGTTGGTCGCTTGAAACACAGCGTGCCGGGAGGGGGATCTGGCGCTCCAACCATCGGGTCGCCCGAACACCTCGCGGAACCCACGAGCCTGCGAGACTGGATTGCGTTGCTCCGGCCACGTCAGTGGGTCAAGAACATCTTCGTGCTCGCCCCCCTCCTGTTTTCAGGGCGCCTGTTTGCCACCGATGCCGTGGCGTCGGCGTTGGCGGCCTTCGCGATTTTCTGCCTCCTCGCCAGCGGCGTGTACGCGATCAACGATGTCGCCGACGCGGATGGCGACCGATCCCATCCCACCAAGCGATATCGGCCGGTGGCCGCCCACCGCATCCGGCCACGTGCGGCCATCGGTGTAGGCCTCCAGTTATGGGCTGTTGCCTTTGCGGCAGCATGGCTGGTCCAGCCGGGACTCCTGATGATCGCGGTTGCCTACGTCGTGCTCAATATTGCGTATTCCTTCGGACTCAAGCACATCGTTATTCTCGACGTGTTTGCCTTGGCGACATTTTTCATCCTGCGCCTGTTTGCCGGTGCCGTCGCCGTTCACGCCATCCCCTCGATTTGGCTCCTCCTCTGTGGTGGACTCCTGGCGCTCTTCCTCGGGTTCGCCAAGCGACGGCACGAACTTCACGTGCTAGGTGAAGGTCCATACGACCACCGGCGTGTCCTCACCGAGTACGGAGAGCAGTTTCTCGATCAGATCTCCGTCGTGCTCATCTCCGTGACGGTGGTTTCCTATATCATGTACACCGTTTCCCCGGAGAAGGTTGCCGAGGTGGGACACACCCTTACCGTGAGCGTTGTGTTCGTCTTGTACGGGATCTTCCGCTACCTGTATCTGATCCACCAGCGCGATCAGGGTAGTCCGACCGAGACGCTGCTAGGTGATTGGGCCCTCATGGTCAACGGGGTCCTGTGGGCTACTTATTCTGGCTTGGTGATCTATGGGCCGTCTTTCGATTGGTAGTAGTGGACGACACCAGAGAATGGCGCCGGGCATAGCCCAGCCAGATACTCGCGCGGGGGAGCGTGCCCGCTCACTCCGGTGGGTACGTCAGCATGTCTTCGAGCAATGTCAGCCCGCCGGAGTCTGAACCGATGCGCATCGGGGTCGACCTGACCTGCTTGGCCAATAACCGTGGCTACGGACGGTTCACCAGTGAGTTGGTCCCGGCCATGATGGACCTGGCCCCCGACGACACCTTCGTCTGCTTTGCAGACGACCTGGCCGCCCGGCGATTCCGTCCGCCTCGTGACGATATCGAAGTGGTCCGCGTGCCCCAGGCCGAGGCCCCCGCCACTGCCGCAGCCGCCGGCGGCTATCGATCTCCGGTGGACATGTGGCGCCTGACCCGAGCGGTGTGGCGGGCCCGGGTCGACGTCTTCTTCTCGCCGAGTGTGTACTCCTATTTCCCGTTGCCGCTGGGGCAGCGCGCCGTGGTAACTGTCCACGATGCCATCGCCGAACGGTTCCCGGAATACACACTGACCGGACCCCGGGCCCGGCTGTTTTGGCGCATGAAGGTGTGGCTTGCCCTGAAGCAGTCACGCTTGGTGCTAACGGTTTCCGACTTTGCGGCCGACGACATCGTCGAGTTTCTCGGGGTACCGCGCAGCCGGATCCGGGTGACCAGTGAGGCCCCCGCCGCCGCCTACCAGCCGAGCCCGTCTGCTGCGGCGACGGCAGAGGCGGTGCAGGCGTTGGGACTCGAACCGGGTGATCGATGGTTCGTCTACCTTGGCGGGTTCAATCCACACAAGCACGTCGACCGGCTCATCGAGGCGCACGCGCGGGTCGCGCGGCAGGTGGATCCCGCCCCCAAGCTGTTGCTGATTGGCAGCGTCTCACGTGACGTATTCCATAGCGACCACGAACGTCTCACTGCCACCGTAGAACGTGAAGGTACGGGAGCGCTGGTCAGTTGGATGGGATATCAGCCCGATGAACAGGCCCGCTGGCTTCACGCCGGAGCCGTGGCCACGGTGTTGCCGTCGGCCGCCGAAGGGTTTGGCTTGCCCGCGGTGGAAGCCGCCGCCTGCGGCACTCCGGTGATCGCCACGACCGAAAGCCCGCTGCCACAGCTGCTCGACGGCGGTGGCATCTTCGTCCCGCCTGGCGATGTCGATGCCATCGCAGCGGCTATGCTGCGACTGCTGACGGACGAGACAATGCGGGAGGCCATGGGGCGCGTGGCCCTCGATCGGGCACGGGCACTTACCTGGGACGCTAGTGCGCGCACCGCCCTGGCGGCCGTGCGGGAAGCAGCGAGGTGAGATCACTCTGGCTTTGTTCTTCGACACGTTCCATCCGCCGCCAACCATATATCGCAAGTCTACTCCCACCTCTATCCCGTCAACGCTGCTGAGACCTGGAGACTAGGCGACGGCGTGAATACTGCCGCTTAGAACAACATCCGCTACTTGGCGCTAGCTCTAGGCCACAGGAGAGCATGACAACCACGTCCGTCAATCGTCGATTTGCAATTCTGGCCCTTGGAGATCGGAAGAGCGTCGTGTAGGGAAAGAGTGTAGATCTCGGTGGTCGCCGTATCATTAAAAAAAAAACCCACCACCCACCCCCCCACACCCCCCCCCCTTCTACACAGGTCCATCTCCTATCCCCCCCATTCCTCACAC
>CAJVYZ010000390.1 GCA_913009915.1 uncultured Gemmatimonadota bacterium
CCAGCTACCGAAGGCGGTGGCATCGAACGCCATCAGGTTCGACAGCCTGACCGTCACCTTCTCACGGGTGAACCCGACGACCGCCAGAGTGGCGGCGGGGCCGAGCAGACCGTAGGCGGTCTCCTGACCGGCCGGAGTGCCCGAACACTCGAATATCTTCCAGCCTGTGGACGGCATGCCGAGTGATTCTGCGAGCTCTCGGGCCCGGGCCCGCACCTCCCGCACTGAGAGGCCCCGCCCGTTGATCGTTCCCGCGGCTCCGTAGTCGCGTAGAGGATCGAGGTGCGCATCTTCGATGTCCACTGCCACGACGGTGGCGCCGCTCGCCGCGGCCACCTGCACGGCGTAGCCCCCGACACCTCCGGTGCCCACCACCACGACGAAATCGCCTTCGGACACCTCCGCTCGCCTGACGGCCTGCAAGGGTGTGGTCACTGCGTCGGCTATCACGGACAGGTCGGCGAGTTCATACCCTTGCGGCAGGTTCTCCACGGCAGACAGGCCCGCGGCCGGGACGGTCACGTGGGTGGCGAAACCACCGTCCAGATCGTTGCCGGGCATCTTCTGATTGCTGCATACGTTGCCGCGGCCGGAGACACACATGTCGCAGTTCCCGCACGGGATGACCGCGGGAACCAAGACGTCCTTGCCGACCCAGGCCTCCGCGCCCTCCCCCGCTTCCAGAACGTGGCCGCTGATCTCGTGGCCGAGCACGAGCGGGAGCGGGGAGCGGGTCTTGACTTGTCCGTCGAGGAAACCGAGATCGGTGTGACACACTCCGCATCCGGCGACCTGGATCAGAACTTCGTGCTCCTGTGGTGGCCGGGCGGCACCCTCGACATATTGGAGCGGCGCACCCGGGCTCACCATCCGCCACGAGTATCGGTCGGTGCGGGGTGCCATCATCAGACGACTGTCCTTCGGACGAAAGCGGTTCCCTCGGCTAGGCGGCGAGCCGTGCGGTAGTAGACGGCCTCATCGACTCGCCAGGCTTGTCCGTCGTGGCTAACGCGAACTTTGACAGGCATCACCCCACTCGTGTGGCCGATCTGGATCTGGCCCTCACTCTGCTGCGTCGTGACCTGGTGGACGGTCGTGCCCGGGATACATGCAGCGACGCCGGTGCAGGCCGACAGGGTGCCGGGGTAGGCCTTGTGAAGAACCGAAGGGCGGCCCCCCACCACACGGGCCACGAGGTCTATGTCGTCCGGCACCACTGGGTCTCCGGTGGCATAACTGGTGTATTCGGCGGGTGGTGAGACGATCGCCGGGACCGGGATCAGGCCATCGGTTGTCAGCCCAAGTAGCTCGGCGGCCGCGTCCTTCACGGCGACAACGGCTGCCAGGTGACTATCGCTGAACTGGTCGGGTCCTTCTGTCCCGGTCATCCCGACCGCCTCGGCGTTAAAAAAGACCGTGAGGTTGGCGAGGTCCACGATCGTGACCTCGACTTGCCCAACCGTCGTGTCTAGGACATCCAAGACGTGTCCGGTCGGCAGGAGCACCCCAGTGGTCCCTCCTGCCGTCTGGCTGAAGTCGAGCGCGATCGCGGCTCCGGTTCCGGGAACTCCGTGGACTGCGTAGCCACCCTCGACTGCTGCAAGGCCGCCGACGGTCGGGATCTTGGCCACGAGGATGCATCCGGTGTTCGTATTGTGAATCCGAACACTGGTGACGGGCCCTTCGGCAGCGACGAGCGCCTCGTCGATGGCGTAGGCGCCCACGGCCGCGGAGATGTTGCCGCAGTTGATGTCGTAGTCGACCACTGGTTTGGTGACGCTGATCTGGGCAAACGTGTAATCGAGATCTGCGTCTGGCCGACTCGGCGGATCGATGATGGCCAGTTTGCTGGTGAGCAAATCAGCGCCGCCCAGGCCGTCGATTTGGCGCGGGTCGGGGCTCCCGAACAACGAAAGGATCACTGCATCACGCAAGTCAGGTTCGTCGGGAAGTGCGTTGCCCCGAACAAACACGGCCTTGCTGGTCCCTCCCCGCATCAGAACGAAGGGGATGGGCGCCTGCTCAAGGGGAGCGGTGGTCAACGAACCAGGATTTGAACTGTGCACGCAGCTCCCTCAATGCCGACCGCCTTGCCCCCTCGACAATGGGCGAGCCCAACCCGAGCACCTTCGATCTGGCGATCGCCCGATTCGCCGCGCAGTTGCCTGACGAGTTCGACGACTTGGGCTACGCCCGTACCGCCCAGCGGATGGCCTTTGCCGAGCAGTCCGCCGCTTGGGTTGATGGGCAGCCTGCCGTCGATATCGGCCTCTCCGCGCTCGACAGCGGCCGGGTACTCGCCCTGCTCGAACAGTCCGAGGCCTTCCACCCTGAGGACTTCTGCGATGCTGAAACAGTCGTGGACTTCGGCGAAATCGACTTGTTCCGGGCCGATACCCGCCTTCTCGTACGCATCCTCGGCCGTAGCCCAGGTGAGCGGCTCGTAGGTCATGGAGGTCGGTTGTGTGTCGACCGATCCCGACCGCAGCGTAGAAGCTGCCAGTTTCACGGCTCGCCCGTTGCCGTATTGCCTGGCCGCCCGGTCGCTCATGACGATCACTGCGGCCGCACCATCGGTGACCGGCGAGCAGTCATGCAGATTGAGAGGATCGGCGATCGGACGCGACTCGAGGACTTCCTCGACGGTGATCTCCTTGCGGAAATGAGCCAGGGGATTGTGTGCCGCATTCTTCTTGTTCTTGACGGGGATGAGTGCGAGCTGGCTACGGGTCATCCCAAACTCCTCCATGTAGCGCCGGGCGCGCATCGCGTAGACGCCCGGCATGGTTGCCCCGACGGCGGCTTCCGGATCGCTCGGATCGGGGGTCGGCGCCCCTTGAGATCTCCCCGTGAGATGTTCGGTGCCTACGGCCAGGACGACGTCGTGCTCGCCGGCCCTGATGGCGAGTGAGGCTTCGCGGATCGCAGTGGCGCCGCTGCTGCATGCGTTTTCGACGTTGGTGAGGGGCAGGCCTGCGAGGCCGACCTGGGCGAGGATCCGCTGGCCGGTGACCATCCCCTGGAAGACGTGTCCACAGTAGGCGGCCTCAATGGCGCGGGGATCGATGCCGGCGTCGGCGACCGCGCCCTGCACTGCCTCGGCGCCGAGGTCGGTCGCATCGCGGTCCGGGTGCTTTCCGAAACGAGTCATCCCGACTCCGAGTACGTGGACCTCAGTCAATGCCGGCCTCTTCGGGGCGAAATCTGTAGCCGGTCAAAGCTTGGCCCTCTTCATCTACTCCGAATGGTTCGAGTGACAGGACCATTGGCATGCCAATGCTGATCTCGTCCAACTCGCATCCGCTGATCTGGCCCATGATGCGGACGCCCTCTGGGAAGTCCACGTATCCGAGGGCGTAGGGGACATCGAAAGCCGGGGTCGATTGCCTCACAATCGTAAACGTGTACAGAGTCCCCTTCGTCGCGAACCGGACGGTTTCGAGGTCCTCACTGAGACAGCCCGCACACGCCTGTCGGACTGGGAACGAGTGGGCGCCACATGAGCGACAGCGGCTGCCGAGCAGGTTTCCCGAGCCGTCCGGGCGTACTTCCAGCTCACCTGGGCGGAAGGAAACTTCGACCGCAGATCCAGTCACGCTCCTCCTTTGACGGTCCGAGGTTGACATCGAGCGCGGCAACCGTCCGGCCGTTCGGTCGACTACATCGAGTGTCCCCTCGGCCTCTGGCCCCGTCAATGGGGG
>CAJVYZ010000391.1 GCA_913009915.1 uncultured Gemmatimonadota bacterium
CCTCTTCCCCTCCCCCACGCTCTTCCGATATGTGTAACAACCCGAAAGTGAACGCGACGATCCAGGGCCACCGCTCGGTCAGCCCCGGCCGGCCCATGCGGCTGTGGGCCAGCTCGGAAGCCAGGAACACTATGCTGAGGGCGATCACCGCCTCGACCGGCGCCCCCGGAACGGTCACCAGCCCCAGGGTGGCGGCCGCCAGGGTCAGGCTGTGGGCCACGGTGAAGGCGGTGATGGTCCTCAACAGCTTGCCCCAGTCGTGTCCCACGATGAGCAGCAGCGCCAGGACGAACAACAGGTGGTCGATGCCGCCCAGGATGTGTTCGATCCCCAGCGCCAAATAGGTCCGGGCAACGTCCCAGGTGGAGGGAGCCGAGGGAATGAGGTATGACGGGGCGTTGGGCCTGAGGCGGATCGAGTAGGCCGATCCTTCCAGCGGTTCGATGCGGACCAGAACATCGGTCATCAGCGTCTCCAGGCCGGCGATAGCGATGGTCCGGCCCACCAGCGGTCCTGCGCACTGCACGGTCCAGCGGTCCAGCACGGCGCCTTCGACGCGGTAGCTTGCCGTGGGTGCCAGCTGCCTGCAGTTGTCCGGCAGCACAGCCGACATGTGGAGCCGTGCCGTCCCGCGCATGGGAACCTTGAACACCACTTGGAATCGGCCCGGGGCCACCTCGGTCATGGACAGATAGCCGGGCCGGACCTCGTGGGCGGATGCCCCTCGCACTGCAACTGCGACCATGAGGCCGAGGAGTACCGTGCCTATTCGGAACACCTGCCTCACAGGCCCTGTACCGCAGCGGGAGGCACCAGCCGGGCCTGGATGGCGCCCTCGTCTACCTGGACGTCGTAGCGCTGGAGCAGGGCCTGGAACACCGCCTCGTTGGCCTCCTCACGCCGCTGGACTGCCAGATCGGTACCCACCCGGTCGATCACGTCCACCAGTGGTGGCAGCACCGGCGCCGCCCACTCGGTAACCCGGACGAGGTGTACCCCGAAACTCGAACTGACAGGCCCGGTCCACCCACCGGGTTCGGCGGCGAACACACCGGCGGCAAACTCTCCTCCGAAGTCGCGGGCCACACGCTCCTCCGACCGGAGGGAGTAGTCGTATGGCTGCAGGAACCGGTCACCCAGCTCCGGCGCGCGTTCCCCCGATGCGGATTCGCCTTGCAGAACTACCAGCGCGGCGCGGGCGTCCTCGAACGCCGCGGCGCCCCGCCGGTCGACACTGAAGATCACGTGGGTAAAAGCGCGTTGCTCGGGAATACGATAGCGATCCGCATTGGCCTCATAGAACGCCGCGAGGGTCGAGTCGTTCGGCTCGACCATCAAGGCAAGGTCCTCGGTGAGGAATTCCATCTTCTGGGCCAGCCGGCGGCGGACGATCTGGTCGTCGCGGTCCAGGCCCATGGCTATCGCTTCGCGGTACAGTACTTCTTCCCTGACCCGGTCGTTGATCAGCCCGTGCAGCTCCGTTTCGGTAGGAGGGCGGCGCCATTGACGGCTCCAGGCGGCGATCAACCAGTCGATGTCGCCTTCGGTGATGGTGATGACGCCCGCTTCGGCGGCGTCGTTGCCGTCATTGAGGATGGCGTAGGCCCCGAACAGTACGGCGCCGAGGAGAAGGAAATGGAACAGGGGCTCGTGCAGGAATTTCTTCATTTTGGGGTCAGCTTCCCTGCCCATGATGCTGTGGATTCGCGGATGAAGCCGCGACTAGGCCCTGTCGCTAAAGCGACGAAATTCCATCAGCCTTGAATGTCGAATATCGAATACCCGGAATATCGAAGTGAACTAGGAATCCACAAGTTACTTCGATATTCGATATTCTGGGCATTCGTTATTCCTGGCATTCAACTCCGGCTAAAACCTGGTCGTCAGCGCCACCAGCCACTCGGGCATCACCCCGAGGAGCATGGTCTCCAGCACCTTGTCGAATCCCGACAGGATCATTACCCCGACCGCGACCAGGAGCCAGCCGAACAGCTTGCGGGCGCGGGCGCCGAGGGCTGCCATCCGGTCACGCCGCCGGGCGAGGAATTGCCGCGAGGCATAAGCGAAACTGAGGAAGACGCTCGCCATGCCGATGGCGAACACGGCCATGATCAGGGTGGTCCGGCCGAGGTCCTGTCCCTCGGCTGCCAGTCCCACGGCGGCTCCGAGGGTGGGGCCGACGCAGGGGGACCACACCGCGCCGAGCAGGAGCCCCAGGGTGAATTGTCCGCGATTCCCTTCTAATGAGAAGCGGTCGAGCAGCGAGTTGGCGCCACCCGCCAACGGAGCCGTGAGGCGGGCGAACAGCGCCTGGGTGCCGGGATGCACCAGGACCAGACCGCTGAGGAGCAGGAGCACGGCCGCGAGCCGGCGCACAGTCAGGGCATCGAGACCGAGGGATTGCCCGAAGGCCGCCAGGCCGACCCCGAGGGCCGTGAACGACACCACCAGACCGGCGACGAGGGCGGGAGGTCCCCAGCGCCCCTGGGCGAACGCCCCCGTGAGCACCAGGGGGAGCATCGGCAGGACACAGGGATTGAGTGTGGTGAGGACGCCGGCCACGAAGGCCAGGGCGTAGGCCGTCAGGGAGCGTATCCCGGCATGGCGGCCAGCGCGGCGTCGACTTGGCCCCGAATCGCCGCACGGCGGGTACTCCCAGCGGAACGATTCAGTTCCTCGAATCCGTGGTACATGATGATGGTCGATTGCACCACGACGCGGTGGGCTCGCACCCACTCCTCGTCGCCCTCGAAGTCGACCCGGAACCCCTTGATGCCGGCGTAGCGCTGGTCGTCAAGCAGGTCCTTCAGCACCGCGTGCTGCGCCTTGCAGGTGGTGCACCAGCTGGCGTAGACGTCCACCATGATCAGCCCGCCGGCGGCCTGGGCGGCCGCGAACCCCGCCGGGGTGTACTGCACGAAGCCGGCAGGTAGGGGGTCGTCCGAGCGGATATTCATCCACAGGAGGTTGCCACCTAGCGCCAGCCCGATGAGGAGTGGGGCAAAGGAGACGGACCCAGTCAAGTTCTTCCACAGTTTCACGAGTCTTCCTTAGTATCTCATGTCGAACCGGCTAGGGGCCGGCTTGTTGTCATACATAAGAATGAACGCCAAGGTTCCCAAACGGACCGGTGTGCCTCGTCCGGTCAACGGCTGACTCGGCCCGCTTGGCACATGCGGTCCACATGCGGACAGGGATGGGCACCTGACCATGGCCAGCGCTGGGCGGCAAGAGAACCTTTTCCCTGACCCAGCAATTGTCGGCCGGGACCCCGACCGCCAGCCGAACGACCTAGCCCGTCTGCAGGTACTCGAGCAGCTGTGGCCAAGTGGCCATGAAGACAACCAAGAATACGCAATTCATTGCACTGACCCGATGGCAAGTGCCTCATATTGCGCCAATCATATCTGGCACCATTACGTTATGCCATTCCTAATAGCCTATACCACAATGAGTTACTACTACATCATTGATGGCCCATGGATTGCAAGAACAATTGACAATCTCTCCCGAACCACACGGGACCCCGACACGCGGGATTAGCCAAACGAGCGCACATGCCGACACTCTCTGACATCAGCAGCCAAACCGCCCAGTTCTCGCGGCAGCTCGACCGCCACGGGATGACCCTCGTGGAAATCATGGCCGTCGTGGGCCTGATAGGCCTGGTGATCGCCATCGTAGCCCCCCGGATCG
>CAJVYZ010000392.1 GCA_913009915.1 uncultured Gemmatimonadota bacterium
AGTATGTGAACGCATGAGTATAGGAGATTGCATAAGACACTGAACGAGATATTAATATCTATTTTTTTTTACGCAGAGGAGAGCATACGAGATATATCAGTGTTAGTTGAGTGTTTTTTTTTTTTTTTTCAAGCAGAAGACGGCATACGAGATATATCAGTGTGACTGGAGTTCAGACGTGTGCTCTTCCGATCTCGGTGGATCGGTTGATCGCCAATCGGCTCCGGATTCGGTCGTTCAACCGTTGGCGCAAGCAGTGGATCGACCTTCGACAGGCCCAACAGCGGCCGACGCACTGGCACATCAGCCCCAAGCACCCCGTCGTCCCCATGCTCGAACGACTGGAACCCGGGGACCATGTCGTCGTTCTGGGGACCGGCCTCGAGCGGCTCCCGTGCCTGTTGGCGGCCCACGACGTGTGCGTCACCTACCTGGCCGACGACGTGAAGACCGTCGAGCGGCTCGAGTCGCGCATGGTGAGGGAGACCCTGGGGACGGAATTCGCCGCCTACGTCAGTTTGGCTGGATGGCTCCCCGACTTCACCCCGATAGACCTCCTCGTGCTCGATCCAGCAGTATTCTCCGGCTTGGCCGAGGTACTCAGGGATGAACTGGTCAGGGAGCTCCAGCTTCGAACCAGCCCGTCCGGGATCCATCTCTATGCCACCTCGACAGCTGACACTCCGGCCGTGACCTTCGCCGGGCTGTACCACAGCGAGGAGTGGGAAGTGGATCCCGGCGGACAGGGCTTGAACGGCTCCCGGGCGGGATACTGGTCCAAGCGCCTGCGTTAAATCGACACACTCAGGCGACTCTCACGCGTGTACCTGGCACATCACGACTTGGTCCCTCCGACCGTAAACTACTACACCGCAAACACTTGAATGGTGCGACCCCGACGGCATGTGCCCTGCGTTCCTTATATAGGGAATACACGGCAAACTGCCGAAAGGGTGTCACCATGACCAGTCTACCATTCGTTGTTCGTGAAAAGCCCCTGGGGATTGTCATCAAGAACGGCAAGGGGCGAAAGCCGACGGTCAGGTTTTGGGCTTATATGTGGGCCGAGGATGAGGAGGACAGCCCGGGTCACTGGCATGACCTGGTCCCTGTGGGACCGACCGGCTGATACAGCTGCTCGAACGACGATTGAGGCGCCCTCGGCCATTTGGTCGGGGGCGTCTGGCTTATTGGGGTCGGGGTTGGGGAAGAGGGAGAGGGAGAGGGAGAGGGGAGGCGGCGGGGGGGGGAAACGCATGGGGCCGGCAACTGGCCGGCCCCTTCTGCGTCCGAAGAAACGCTATTTCTTCTTCTTGGCAGCCTTCTTCTTCTTCTTGGCTTTCCTCTTGGTGGTTCTCTTCTTGGCACCCTTGCGCTTGGTCGTGCGCTTCTTCGCGCTCTTACGCCTGGTTGCCTTCTTGGCCTTCTTCCTCTTTACCGCCATCTTCACCTCCGGAGGGAGTGAACTCCGCCCGACCCGATTTGGTCAAGCGTTGTATGGAGAGCTGTTAGGCCCTCCAGTTTGCCCGGGCGATGGTTGACCGGGCCAACTACCTCGGCGGACAGGGTCCGCGCACAGAATCGGTAACGCTACTAGAAAATTGGGCTGTCGATCCTCGGTAGATACGCCGACGCGGAAGCATGAACGGTTTGATATGTCGAGTGTTCCGCGTGGTTCTCCGAGCATTTGTGCCCGTGTCGTTTCCTCCCGATGCCTCACAAAGGCGAATGCAACCTATAACAAAGTCATAAAAAGTTTCAAATAAGCAATACCTTTTGTAAAACTCGTTCCAAATTCGTGCCGCACCCGTAATCGTGATTGGTTCGGACCGTGGGTGACTGGCCCACCCAACGAGTGAATAAATCACGTCGGTAGCGCGTGGCAGCAGTGTCATCTGTGTGCCGCCGACGTGTTCTTGCTAGGGTAGGTAGCAACTTGTACGGACAAAGGATGCTGGCATCACGCATTGCATTTCTACTTGATTCATGCAAAAGACGGCCTTATCCTCGACATATTCCCACAGGATGCCAAAGGCATGGAATCACTCACGATCGACGGTCGCACGCTCCAGATCCTAGCAGGTGACACCATCCTCGACACGGCACGTCGAGGAGGAATCGACATCCCCACCCTCTGCTGGTATCCCAAACTGCCGACCGTGGGTAACTGTCGGATCTGCCTGGTCACCGTCGCCGAGTCCGACAAACTGCAGCCCGCCTGCGCCACTCCGGCCGTGGACGGCATGGTCATTCAGTCGGAGGACGAGGCGTCCGTCGCCAACCGCAGGGGTGTTCTCGACCTCCTGCTGCAGCGCTATCCCGGAGACCACTTGGCCAACGGCGGTCGGACCACCCCTCGGAACGAGTTCGAGGAATACGTGGTCCGATACAGCGTACCGGTCGGAGCCGCTCGGGAACTCCCACTCCGGATGGGAGACGAGCGACCCGGTGATGTGATGATTCAGCACGACATGAGTCTGTGCATCCTGTGCACCCGCTGCGTCCGTGCGTGCGAATCGATCCAGGAGGTTGGTGTCCTCGATGTAGGACAACGTGGCGCCAGCACCGAAATCATCGTCGGAGGAGACGGCGACCCCGATCACGCAAGTTGTACCTGGTGTGGCGAGTGCGTCAGGGTGTGCCCCACGAACGCCATCTTCGAGGTCTTGCCGCGGAACCGATTCTCCCCCGAAAGCATCAGACACCCCGACCGTGTCGTTCGCAGTATCTGCCCGTACTGCGGTGTCGGGTGTCAACTCGACGTGGCCGTGAAGGACGAGCAGATCATGCGAGTCACCTCGCCATGGATCGAGGACGACACCCCCAACAACGGCTCCACCTGCGTGAAGGGGCGGTTCGGCTACGATTTCACGGACCACCGCGACCGGCTGCAGATCCCACTCATCCGCAAGGGCTGGGTGCGTAACGGCGACACCTGGACGTGGACCGGGGAATTCCCCCGTTTGCGCGAAGGCCCGTGGCCGACCATCGAGCAGCTGGGCGGCACCCGTAAGCCCCGTCCGCCAAAGCGGAGCGTCGGCAAACCGCCGGAGACGGGACAACCCCGCCAGCCGGACCCAGGCATTCGTGACCAGGCGGTCACCCCTCCGGACTGGTACAGCACTTTTCGTGAGGCGACGTGGGAAGAAACCATGAGCCTTGCGGCCCAAGAACTGACACGCATTCGCGACCAGCACGGGCCCAATGCGCTGGCCGCGCTTTCGTCAGCCAAGTGCACCAACGAAGAAAATTATGTCCTGCAGCGGATGGTGCGAGCCGGGTTCCGGACCAACAACGTGGACCATTGCACCCGGCTGTGTCACTCCTCGTCCGTGTCCGCCATGAACCGGGCCCTGAACACGGCAGCCGCATCGGGGTCCATGCGGGAAATCGAGGAAGCCTGCGACGTCATCTTCATTTCAGGCGCCAATACCACCGAGACCCACCCCGTTTTCGGGGCGGCCATCAAACGGGCGGTCGCCCAAGGCGCCACGCTCATCGTAGCCGACCCGCGGCGGACCGAACTGGCGGTCCTGGCGGACATCCATCTCCAGATGGCTCCCGGAAGCGACGTGGCGCTGTACAGCACCATGCTCCGCCACATGATCCACGCCGGACTCACCGATGAGACCTTCATCGCCAACCGGACCCACGACTTCGACGCCGTACAGCAGTCGGTCGAACCCTACACCCT
>CAJVYZ010000393.1 GCA_913009915.1 uncultured Gemmatimonadota bacterium
GGGGGGGGTGTGTGGTTTTTTTTTTTCAAGCAGAAGACGGCATACGAGGTATATCAGTGTGACTGGAGTTCAGACGTGTGCTCTTCCGATCTCGGCCGAGGTCGTCAAAACCCTGGAGAACGCCTACCGCGACGTACGGATCGCCTATGCCGCCGAAGTGGCGCGCTATTGCGACCGGGCGGACGTCGATTTCTACGCGCTCCGCGACCGGGTCAATGCGGCCATGGCCCAAACCGACGACTCGTCCGCCAACCCCCAGGCGGTGCCGGCGGGCGGCTTGTTGATTCCGACTGTGGGCGTCGGCGGGCATTGCCTGCCCAAGGATGGCATTCTGCTCTGGTGGCGCGCGCTCGAGGCCGGGATCGAAACGGACCGCAGCCTCATCCTCGAGGCACGCCGTATCAACGACGCGTCGCCGGCAGTCACGCTGGCCCTCGCCGAAGAGGCCCATGGCAGCCTGGAAGGATGCCGGGTGGCGCTCCTCGGTGTTGCCTACCGGTTCGATTCCGAAGACACGCGTAATTCCCCGACACTAGCGCTGGTCCCGTTACTGAGGGCCCGTGGTGCCAACGTGGTACTGCACGACCCTTATGTTACTCAGACCGACCAGAATCTGAGGCGGGCGGAGGCCGAGGGGAAGTTTACTCAGGACGCGGAGGAGGCGCTCCGGGATGCCAACGTGGTCATCTTCTGCACGGCGCACCGTGTGTATGCCGACGGGCTCGATGGCATACTCGCCGGGCGGCCGCGGCTCGGCACCGTGGTCGACGGTTGCAACCTGACGACGCGAGTTCGCGTGGAACGGCACGGCCTCCGCTATGCCGGGATCGGCCGTGGGCGACTGACGCCGACCGACGAGCTGGTGGAGCAAGTGCTCGCCGGGTTCCGCGCTGTCGAACGCGGTGTTGCCAACGAAGTGGAGAGGGTGATCGCCTTTCTCAACGACCACTTCGCGATGAACGACTTCGATCGTGTGCACATGGCCCAGGTTCAGCGCATAGCCGGGACTTGCGTCACCGGATGCCGCATCGTCGATCCGGGTCCAGTACCGCGACCTACCGATGAGGGTGGGTTCACATCTCGGCTGGTAGCACACGCCATGGACGACCTCCCCGTTGCCTGACACGCGTCACCGGTCGCGAAGAGTGTCCGTCAGGATGCCGGACCCATGTCCCCTCTGCGGGAAAGCACCCTGCGGAACGCTGTTCTTCAAGGACAAACGAGAAATCCTCCGCTGCCCCAAGTGCCTGCTGGTATTCTCGACCAACGAGCCCCGGCCGGACGACCTACCCGTACTATACGGAGAGGCATATTTCACGTGCGGCGGCTCGGGATACCGATCATACGTCGGGGAGGAACCCACCCATCGGTTTCAGGCCCGCCGGTACCTGCGCCGCCTGGCACGGTTTGCATCACCGGGGCGTCTCTTGGATGTCGGCTGCGCGGCCGGTTTTTTTCTCGACGAAGCTCGGAGCGTTGGGTGGGATGTCCACGGACTGGACGCTAGCCCGTACGCCAGCACCTATGCCGGTAGCCGCCTCAAGATAGACGTCGCAACCGGCGGCTTCCTCGATGTGGATTGGGGCGACAAACGGTTCGACCTCGTCACCATGTTCAACGTCCTCGAGCACCTGGCTGATCCTGTCGCCGTCGAGCAGCGGCTGTACCAGTTGGTGCGCCCCGGCGGCCTCGTTGCAATCGAGACTTGGGACTCCAGCTCGCTGGTGGCCCGGCTGCTCGGTTCCCGTTGGCAGCAGTACGATCCCGGCTATGTGCCCTACTACTTTTCCCCCAAGTCGCTAGCTCGGCTGTTCCCCGCGGAACGGTGGAACCCACGGTCCCTCCGCCGTGCCGTGAAATGGATTTCACTCAAGCGCGGTTTCGAGATCGTCGCGGACCGAGGTGGTGTCGCCCAGGGCATGCTCCATCGGGCCGCGGGATCCCCGGTGGGCCGCCTGCGTCTGCCATATGTGACCGGGGAGCTCCTGTTCACCATTCTCGAACGTCGATCATCACCCGATGAACCCAATGGGAGCGTGACCTAGATGCGCCACTACCGCCTCATGCTCCTCCTGGTACTCCTGGTCGGAGCGGGTTTGCGCCTGCCGGGGGTATGGCGCGGAGCAGACAGAGCGCACCCTCAGTTCCAGTGGCGGGAAAGCGACCTCAGCGACATCGCCCGCAACTACCAACGAGAGGGCATGAACCTTCTGTATCCTCGCATCGACTGGCGGGGAACCGGGCCGGGGTACACCGAGTCGGAGTTTCCCATCTATCCGTGGACCATCGCCGTGCTGCAGCGGTCGTTGGGCGAGCGTGCCGAGATCGGGCGAACCATATCCTTCCTGCTCAGCATCGCGACGTTGGGTTTCTTCGCGGCTCTGGCCACCGCCTTCCTCCCCCCGCTCGCAGCCCTCGTCGCCGTCGGGATCATGGCAATCAATCCGATGTTCGTCGGACTCTCCACAGCCATCGTCGCCGAGCCCTTGATGATGGCCGGCTACGTCGGAGGGATATACGCTTTCTGGCGCTGGCTCGAGACCGACTCGATGCTCGCCCTGGCGGCGTCCACCGGCTTGCTGGCCCTCGCCATCCTGGCCAAGGCCCCGGCGGCGCACGTTGGCCTGCTGTTGTTGCCGCTGCTCATCTGGCACCGCGGCTGGCGAGGCCTCCGCGACCCCCGGCCGTGGGTGATGGGCCTGTTGGTGCTCCTTCCCGGAGCACTATGGTACCAGCATGCCCACGGGCTCTGGCTGGAGTATGGCAATTCCCTGGGCATGTCCAACGAGACCCATTGGGCCGGGATCGATACCCTGACCCATCCGACCCTCTTGTGGAACGTCCTGCGTCAGAACGCGCTGCACGTCTGGTCCGGTGGAGCCTTGCTGGGATTGGGGATCGTGGGCGCCATGACCCAGCGGAGGCAGCCTGGAGCCATCCTGGCGCTCTTGTGGCTCGGCGCCGTGTTCGTCTACCTCTTCGCCGTCTCGTATACCACCGGAGATGACTGGGCCTATTACTATCACGTCGTGGCGCTACCTCCCGCTGCAATGCTCATTGGCCTGGGGGTTGTCGGTGCTCTATCTCTACGTCCCAAGTCGTGGGTCCTTCCGGGCAGTGCCATCGCGATGGCCGGGCTTGCGGTCGCGGCGGTCGCCGCCTGGCGTGCCGGGTATGGGCATACGCCCCGGGACCTGGCGTTTGCCGCCATCGTGGCGTGCGGCACTGCCCTAACCTGGTGGTTGGTCCAGAAGAACAGAACCACGACTGCCCTCCAGGGGATTCGATTGCCGGCGGGCTTCCAGCAAGTGCTCCCGGTGGTACTCATCATCCTGACGGGATTGGCCGCCTCGTCCATCGGCATCGGTCTCCGCCGAATCGTCAGGCCGTTGGGGCAACCAGAACTGTACCTCAGCGCCGTCGCCTTCGCCCCACACATCCCGCGCGGGGCTCTCATCCTGGCCAGCGGAGGACCGTGCATCGATGACGACGGCAGACCGGCCGCCTACAACGCCTCATTCATGTTCTACTGGACCGACCGAAAGGGTTTCAACACCTGCGTCCAACAGCAGACCATCGAGGCCATCGAAGGCTTCGCGGATTCGGGGGCCACGTTCTTCATCGCCCAGAAGTCGAGACTGGCCGACAGCCCCGGATTCACCGAGGCGCTGCTCGAGCGCTATCCGGTGATCGG
>CAJVYZ010000394.1 GCA_913009915.1 uncultured Gemmatimonadota bacterium
CTCCTGCTGGCGCCACATGGTAAAAGGCGCCGGGGAATCCACCGAACGCCGGCAGCCCCGTACCCTGATAGGTCGGGTCGTCATAGAAGACCAAACTGCTGCCGGACCCTGGCAGGGCGATCACCGGACCCGGGTCGGTGTCTGTGCCGGTCAGAGTACTGGCCGACACCACGGCGATATTGTCGGCCGGGAACTGGAACTGCAGCCCACCGAACAAGATACCGCTGACCGTGGCTGTGCCTGTCGACCCGCCAACGGGCACGTACTCGACCCACGTCCCGCCCGGATCGACACCGACGTTCATGAATGCAACACTTCCGCCCGAGCCATCATCGATGCTGACCACTGCAGCGGACGGGTCGAAGCTGAAGCCCGCGGCGGACAGCGTCAGCCGAACGACTTCCAGGCCGATACCGGACGGCACACTCTGGCTGACGTTCACCGGGACAAACGTGGCCAAAATATCGATGGGCTGATCGGTCTCGCCATCCAGCGTGGCGAACTGCGGCGCTCCCGCCGCTGCCATGCCGGTGACGTGCACGCTACCCACGTTGTTCTGCGCGAACAGGGCATCGATGGAACTACCGTCGACTGCCCGCGAGATAACGCTGGCAAGTATGCAAGCCGGGTCCGCGGGGCAGGTAGTGCCGACGGGGCCCACATACAGACTCGCCGTCTGGTCGAAGACGAGCCCCGCCCCAGCAGTGACCGTGACCACATCGAAGCCGGTTACCGGGCTGGTCGGCGACAGGGTTACCGCGTATGGCGCCGGCAACTGTGGACTGGTGAACGTTTCGGTGAGGCTTGGTGACTGCGGCAGGACCGCCGGAGCCGCCACGATGGTCACGCCGTTGACAGTAATGTTCCCGGTGATATTGGGCGCGAACTGGAAGGTGACCACGGAGGCCTGCACATCCGAGACGAGTGCTACATCCGACCCGATGGTCACTACCCCCTGCCACATACCGGGGTCTACCACTACCCCCGGATCGAACACCAGCTCGGGGGGCAGGGTGACGGTGACGTCCTCGCCTGAGGCCGGCGAGATGTTGGACAGAGTACCCGTCAGGGTAGATGGCGTCACGGTCACGGGGATGTCGACCGTGTTGCTGCCGTTGATGGTGATCAACACACTGGTGACGGAAGGGGTCGTCCCCAGGATTTCGTACCGCAGCCTGGTCGGATTGGTCCGTGGCACCAGACAGCCCGCCCCTGTCCAACTGGAGTTGGTGAGGGCGTCGCAGGAGGCTTGGTCCGTGGCGCCCGCGTCGAACACCGGCTGGAACAGGAAGTCCCGGGTGAGCGTGATGCCGCTCCCGGTCACCTCGACGACGCTGGTGATCTCGACCGCCTGGTTGAGGTTGTCGCGCGCGTCGACCAAGACCGGGGTGATGGCACCGTTGGCGACGAAGATCTGTGCCGGGTCGGCCGTGACCGCGACGACGGTGCCTCTGTCGAGACTACTCTGTGGATCGCCCTTACATGCCCAGGCACCCACGCCGATAGCGAATATTGCCAAACAACGCACTGTACGGTTCATACTCGTGCCCTCGTTGAGAAAGATTCCAAAAAATCGCAGCCCCGCTCAGCGGCTTGCATCAGAAACTCTCGGCTCCGCCTTGAATGAAAGACACTCCCAGATAGTCCTGAATGTCGAGCACCGCGTCTATTGTGAGTAACTCGATCCAGCCGGTCGTTGAATATTCGGTAAGGTCGTTTGTGTGCAACAACGCGTAGGCACCGAAGCCCGTCCGATCGGCAAAGATGTAATACCGGTGCTTCCCTGAGAAATACTGCCACACTTGGTACGGTGGCGCCTTCCCCGACCGGGTCCTGTCCCGCATGTCGTGTGGCTCCCCGTTCTTGGCATAAATCCGGCCTCGATCGGTCCGCCACCCCGGGACCCCTCGCCTACCTTCGCCAAAGGTGTAGTTGGCGAATTGTACCCCGCTGTAGAACTCCTCCCGCGCTTCGTTTTTTGGCGACCCCGGGCTTGGATCGCGCCCCTTCCAGAATCGCGTCAAGTAGGCCCGTTTGGCCTGGACCGACAACCGATCGTACAGCTCCGGCTGATCGGCATTGGTCGCGATGTAGAGCAGCGGGGCCTCGGCGGAATCGAGCTGCTCCTCGTTCATTGCCGCGAAGTAGCCTTCGTCGGTTATCCGAGCGGCCTCCCTGCGGATCGAGTCCCGAGCCAAGGTCTCCCGCATGCCGGCCATCCGGAAACTGCGCCGGCGCTCGACGGTACCGTTGCCCAACTCCATCTGCAGGCGCAGGTCGTACACTCCTTCCGGCAACCCCGTCAGGTCCAGATCTCCCTTGAACACCGCGCCAGCCGCCGGGATGTCGATCGGTGCCCCGGGGGTACGAATCATGGTGTGCCCGGTAGCATCCTCGACGGCCAAGGCCATCGTCCCGGTCTGGTCCTCCGCGCTGTATGCTTCGAACAGGTAGTGCAGCTTGGCGCGGAGCGGTGTCAGCAGCACTTCAGCTGCCGCCGTCACCATGGTACTCCCGATCAACAACTCCCCCGGTCGCGGGACCGTGTCACCGGCGCTGATCTGCCGCATGTCCGGCGACAGCAGAAGGTCCGATACTGCCGGCGGCGTCGTGTACCCCACCAGTGCCGCGTGGGTGGTGTATTCCCGCGCCGTCACCGAATCCCGCACCGTTACTCGCAGGTCATACACACCCGGCGGGATCATGAAATTCAGCGTTTCCAGCACGTACCCGCCGGAACTACGGAGGACCCCGGGGGCGTGCCCATCCCAATCCTGGGTGAACAATGCGGTGCCCTCGGAGTCGGCGATCTCCACGTCGACGTGGTACAGCAGATCGCCCTCACCCCCGGTCCCGGCCGGTACCAGCAACGCGTAGGGCAACTGCACGAACGCCCGAATCCGCGTCTGGCCTTGGCCCGCACGGTAGAATCGAACCGTGTGGACCGCCAAGCTGTCCCCCGGCCCAGGGACCGCCGATAGAGCCGGCGATCCCAAGGACCCGCCCAACAAGATCACCGCAAGCACACGCACGTCCATATGGTCCCGTCACGATCCTTCCCCGGGGCGAGGAGATCGGCCGATCTCCTCGCCCCGGGGAAGGACCACTACCAGCCGACTTCGAGGGTGAAAAAGTTCGTTCCGCCCAGCACGCCCATGTACCGCCAAGCGTAGTCCAGGCCGACGGAGAAGCCGGCGTCGGTACCGTAACTCAGCCCACCGCCGAATGCCAGCCCCTGCAGGTTGGCCTCGTCGTTGAGCGCTGTGGTGATTGTGATCGGGTTGATGTTGTTGGCCGCCGTGTAGCTGTAGCTAGACCGCACGTCCACACCGAACCCGCTGCCACCCAGCCGGCCGAACGACAACTCGCCCCCGAAGGAGAAGCCGGCCTTGTTGTTCGTCGGCTGGTTGAAGTCTCCCAGCACCGTCAACCGGGTTGACGTCGCCGCCACCAGGTCGTAGGCCAGCCCTACCCGAAACGTGGTCGGAAGCGGGAACGCCTTCGACCGTAACTGCGCCGGTTGCGGCACGTTGGGGATGTTCTGGTCATCCAGACCTTCCCGAGGCGCGTCCGCCAGCAACGCGTCGCCGCTGTAGCTGATGTTCGTGCCCAGATTCGCCAGCATGAAGGAGAACCGCACCGGGTGGTTGTTAAGCATCGCGTGGAAGTTGGTCCCGAAGTCCACCGCGAAC
>CAJVYZ010000395.1 GCA_913009915.1 uncultured Gemmatimonadota bacterium
CGCAGTCCCAGCTCTGACCAAGGAGGTTTCCTCAGAGCTGGCTGGCGTCTTCTGAGCGCGGTGGCCGGTGTGGTGCGGTCGTGCTTGGACCGCAGGGCGCTCGTTGGGCCTCCCGCACCGACGCACCTACTCGGCTGCGGCGGGTGACGGCGTGGCGACTGGGCGCGGGAGATCAGAAGTGCGGTCGCTGTGATTTCTGTGGGGATGGAAATGACAATGAGTGGCTCGATAAGGGTCCTTACGCGCATCCTGGCGTTGGTACTGATCATATTGCTCGCGGCCTGCCGCAGCGGTGGGGGGCAAGGCTTGGCTCCGCCGACTGGGAGCGGGGGGCAAGGCTTGGCTCCGCCGACTGGGAGCGGGGGGCAAGGTTCGGCTCCGCCGACTGGGAGCGGAGGGCAAGGCTTGGCTCCGCCGACTGGGAGCGGAGGGCAAGGCTTGGCTCCGCCGACTGGGAGCGGGGGGCAAGGTTCGGCTCCGCCGGTTCCCGTGCAGAGTGTTGTCCTGCGCATCAAGCCCTTCGGAAACGGTTCCATCGTCAGCAAACCCTCCGGCATCGAATGCGGGTCGGGTTGTAGCCACTCCTTCCAGGTCGGCACTACGGTAGTGCTTACCGCCAACGCGGCGCCGGGGGAGAAGTTGGCCAACTGGGTGGGCTGCGACAGCAGCAGCGGCAGTACCTGCACCGTGACGCTGAATGGAAATCGGCTACTGCTGCCGACCTTCGTCTCTACCGCGCCTCTCCAGATCAAATCTTCAACCAAAGTACTCGATGCGGCGACGATCCATGCGATCGTCAAGCACGTCGGAAGCACGTACTACTTTGCTGTGGGTACCACGGCCGCTTCCAGTTTGCAGTCGGGCGACGTCATCGTCGGGCATGGAACGACAGGCAACGGAACGGCAATCGGGATCCTGGCGCGAGTGGTCTCGGTTACAACCAGAGCGGATGGGACTATCGTCGTCACAACATCGCCGGCCCGTTTGACCGACGTGATCAGCTCGGGCACGGTATGGTATTCGAAGCCCCTCACGCAGTCGCAGCTTAAGACGGCGACATCGCTGGTTGCCGGCGTCGTGGTGGATGGTGCATCGGGTAGCTGTTCCTCACGATCCCCTACCGAGTTCGCCGTCAGTCTGAATCACGTCCTGGTGGGTAGCAGCGGAAAGCAGGTGAGTCTCAATGGTTGCCTGAAACTTTCGTTTAAACCGGACTTCGCCCTGAACATAGGACTTTTCTCTGGAGTGAAGGAATTTCGAACTGTCCTCGTTACGACGAGCAGCCAATCACTGAGTCTTGATACGACGGTAGCAGTTAATCTTACCAAGACAATACCTATAAGAATACCTATCCCCCTCTCCTTCGCCACCATTTGGGTCGAGTGGCCGATTGTCTGGATCACCCCGAACATTACGGTGTATCTGGGTACGGAGGTGCAGGCAGACGGCTCAGTACAGCTCGCCGTCACGTTCCAGGAAAACGCGACGGGCGGGGTGGAATATCAACAGGGCAGTGGCTGGAGTTCGATCCACAGCTTCACGCCAAGCTTCACCGCGCCAAGTTCCCAATTCAAGGCACAGGCGAACGCTACGGGCTACGCCGAGCCCAACTTCTCCCTGCAGGTCGACGATATGTCGGGTCCCTTTGTCGCGTTCAAGGGTTACCTCCAGGGGGTGGCCTGGGTCGGGACGGGAGGAACGACGGCCCTTGGTTGGAACCTGTACGGAGGGGTTGCGGGGTATGCCGGTATGGAGGCGGATCCACTTGGCTGGAACCTGGGGCAGATTCAATTCCAACTCTTTGACAAGCGGATCCTCTTGAAAAGTAGCACTCCGAGCGCGTCACTGGATACCGCACCACCCACGGTGCCCCTGCATTTAGCCGCCGTACCCGCATCCGCCAACGAGATCGACCTCACCTGGGATCCGTCGACGGACGATTCCGCAGTTAAGGACTATAAGATTTACAAGGACGGCAGCGATTGGAAGACTGTCGCCAGCCGCTTCGCAGCGGATACCGGCCTCGGCGCGCAGACCCAAGCCTGCTACTCAGTCGAAGCGGTGGACGTTGCGGGCAATGTCTCGGGTCCCACGGCAACAGTCTGTGCTACGACCCCGCCCCCAGTTGATAAGACGCCACCAACCACCCCCACGGGGCTCAAGGCTTCCATGGTGAGCGACTCCATCACGCTCTCCTGGAATCCTTCGACTGACAATGTGGGTGTTCGGGGCTACAAGGTCAGCCGCAACGGTGCGCCAATCGCTGCCATCACCCAGGCCCCCTATACGCAGTATACCGACACGCTACTCGCGGCGGGCACAAAATACTGCTACACGGTCGAAGCATTCGATGCAAGTGGCAACCTGTCCATCCGGAGTGCGAATGTCTGCGTCACTACCACCACGACCCCGGCCGGAAACCGTACTCCATTGCAGGAAGTGACCCCTATCGATGGTGTCGCGGGCGACGGGTTTGGGGCGTCGGTCGCGATCGATGGGACCACTGCGGTGATAGGGGCACCGAACAAGACGGTGAATAGCCGTTCTGAACAAGGTGTGGCCTACGTATACACCTATCAAAACGGAGCTTGGACCCAGCGTACAGAGCTCACCGCGCGCGACGGTTCTGCATATAGCGCTTTCGGGACCTCAGTTATCATCTCAGGAACCACGATCGTGGTGGGGGCGCAAGGCGAACTAGCGCCCGGCGAGTTCATATTAGGGCAGCAGGGGGCAGTCTATATCTTCAAGAAACTGAATGGAACCTGGGTTCAAAGTGCCAAGCTTACCGCAGTCGACGGTGGGATGGGCGACAGCTTTGGTACGTCGGTTGCGCTTTCCGGATCCACGCTCCTAATAGGGGCTCCGTACAAAAGCGACGGCGACGGCGAGGCGTATGTCTTTACCAACAAGACGGGCGTCTGGACTCTGAGTAAAAAACTGATCGCGAAGAATGTATATACATCTGATCGCTTCGGCACCGCAGTTGCTGTCTCCGGTACCACCGTCATGGTGGGCGCGCCAGGAGTAGATTTTGGAACAGGTAGAGTCTTCATCTTTACTGAACAGAATGGCGTTTGGGTTCAGATCGCTCAGACCGTCGAACTTCCCTCAACTGGCGGCAGTAGATACTTCGGCACCTCGGTCGCATTCCCAGGTGCAACGGCATTGGTGGGGGCTCCGTCGTGGTTAGCTGGAGGGGGCGCCGTTCACGACTATACCTATGCTGAAGGAGGCGCTGTTGTTTACAGCTTCACCGATCAGAACAATATCTGGGCACAGAGCAACCAGCTTGCCCTTTCCGCGACGGCTAATCCCTTGGAAAGAAGAGCAGGTGCCTTCGGCGCGTCAGTCGCCGCTTCCAGTACAACCGCAGTGATAGGGGCTCCCAATAGGACGGTGAATGCCCAGTACGGGGAAGGTGCAGCCTACGTGTACACCACTAATAACGGAATTTGGACCCGAAGCGTGAAGCTTACGGAAAGTAACGGTGCAGCGAATGACAACTTTGGCGCTTCAGTTGCCATATCCGGAACGACTGAACTGGTAGGGGCACCCAATACAAGCAACGGTGGTGCGGCCTATTTCTTCAGTCAATGACCTGAACGTGATAGTCGATGAGACCGCTTTCGCGCCAGTTAATCGCGAGCCTATCGC
>CAJVYZ010000396.1 GCA_913009915.1 uncultured Gemmatimonadota bacterium
CTCTTTTTTCTTTTCTCTGTTGTGTTTTTGCTTTTTCTTTTTTTTTTTTTTTTTTTTTCAAGCAGAAGACGGCATACGAGATATATCAGTGTGACTGGAGTTCAGACGTGTGCTCTTCCGATCTTGTCTTGCTCGGCGGCGAGCCGGTAGAGGTCCTCGCGGATCTGGCCTTGGCGGAGGGCCAGTAGGTAGTCCGGAGAGGAGAAGGGCTGAGCGGTGAATGACGGACGGTGGACGGTGGACAGAAAGCCGTCGGCTGCGGTCTCCAGGAGAACGCGGGGATTAGTTGCGGAGACGACAGCGAGGGCGGTCATAAGCGAGGGCAGCGAGGGCAGGCGGTAGCGAGTGCAGCTGCCAGCCACTTCATTGCGCGGCCTCTACCTTCAGCGACGCGCGGCATTCTGAGAGTGCGCGATCGTAGCGTGCCTCCAGCACTTCGTTGGTGCCGCGGAGGTGGCGCACCACCTTCCCGCTGCAGTCGTGATATGGCCGTTTGCGTTCGGGCGCAGTCCGAACTGGGCGGTAGTGTAGGGTGCTGCCCCCGCTGCTCCCGCTGACACCTGCCCTCGCTGTCATCACGGCCACCAGGTGGTTGAGGTACGGCGTCTGGTCGGCGTCTTTGCGCTTCTGGGTGCGGTGCTTGGCGGCCGCGAAGGAGAAGGCGCGAAGGATCAGGCGTGCTGAATCGTTGGCGGTGGTCGGTTCGCTCATGGGGTAGATGAATAATAGAGAGGTTGCGTCAGATTACCGTCTCCCGGGCCCGTACGCCACCCTATGTAGGGGCGAGGCATGCCTCGCCCGTACGTTTCGGTGGTTCCCCTGA
This sequence comes from uncultured Gemmatimonadota bacterium, assembly GCA_913009915.1. Classification (GTDB taxonomy): domain Bacteria; phylum Gemmatimonadota; class Gemmatimonadetes; order Gemmatimonadales; family GWC2-71-9; genus N074bin45. The sequence continues at coordinate 824 of CAJVYZ010000396.1, forward strand.
TGTGGGATATATCCCATGATCCGGGCGACGCATGCGTCGCCCCTACGTGTTTCGGTCTCGGGTGGCATTCCCATTTCCGCCTACGATCCCTGGCGGCGGATCTTGGCCAGGTAGGCGTCCTCGTCGCGCCACATGGCCTTGGCGGAGGCCTGGTGGTACTTGCGGTCGGCGGACGAGTAGAGGCGCCGATTGAGGCGCTCAGCTTCGGCTTCCAGGTCTTCCATTTCTTCCCGCACGCCCGGCGTGTCCAGCTCGCTGACCAGTTCGTGCGCCTTGCTCCGCAGCACCACGGCCGCGCCCTCGAGGTCGCCGGTGTCGGCCATTTCGACCGCCTGGCGGCGGGCCAGGGCCACCGAGTAGCGCAGGAAGGTGGCCTCGACGATGGGCTCGATGCGGCGGCTGCCGTCGAGGTTGGCCACGATGGGGAGCGTGATGGTGCGGTGCTCGATGCCGTTGGACTGGATCACGTCGGCCTCGATCACCGCGGTACCCACTGCCACCTCGCCCAAGTCGGCCACGTCCTCGATGTGAATGACGGCGGCGAGGTTGAGGGGGGCGTTGCCGTAGAGGTCGCCCAGGGTGGCGCACCAGGTGTCGTCCTCCGTCTGCACCACCAGGTAGTCTTGCGGGAAGGTCACGCCGGCGGCGCGGTCGTGGCTGAGGGTGAGCGTCACCTCCACGTTCTGGGCCGCCAGCGACACCAGGCCCTCGATTTCTTCCTCGAAGATGGGGCCCATCTGGTCGTGCGACTCGACGTACCAGAAGTTGCCGCCGCCGGCGTCGGCCATGGCCTGCAGCAGGTCCTCGTTGAAGTGGGGGCCGAAGCCGATGCAGGTGGTGGTGATGCCCTTGCGGCGCGCGGCCTCGGTCATGAGGCGCAGCTTGTCGGGGTCGGTGATACCTACGTTGGCCAACCCGTCGGTCAGCAGGAGGACGCGGTTGACGCCCTCGACCTTGCCGCTGCCGACGTGGTTCTGGCCCTTGATCCAGCCCCCCGAGAGGTTGGTGGTGCCCCCGGGCCGAATCGACTTGATGGCGTGTACCAGCTCGGCTACGGCGTCGGGCTGGCATGACCCCGGGTCGGCGAAGGTGACCACCTCGTCGTCGAAGGCCACCACCGAGGTGCGGTCCTCCGGGCCGAGGAACTGGATGAACCGGGTGGTGGCGTCCTTGGCCGCCTGGAGCGGCTCGCCGCTCATGGAACCCGAGCGATCGAGCACCAGGGAGGTGTTGATGGGGGCCCGTTGGGTGGGGTTTTCGCCCTTGAGGCTTACCAGCAGCCTGATTTGGTGGGCGTGTTGGGCGGTGACGAATTCGGTGGACAGGTTGAGATCGGCTTGCATAGGGCCTCCCCGGCGATGCTTGGTTGAAGAGGAATGGTAGGGGAGGGGTGTGACATGACGGCGGGGGCTGCGAGGGCTGCGAGGGCAGCGGGGGCAGGAGGCCAGCTCGGGGACCGCTCGAGCTGGCGCCGGGGGTCCGTAGAGCGGGCGGTGGCTGACATGTCGATTTGAGGCTATATTTTCGACATGTTCGTGCGATCTGTCGATCCCAGCGACAGATCGAGAAATCGTGTCGATCCGGGAATCTTATGGTAAGTGTCAATCCGACAAGGGCTTACAACGAGCTACCAGAGCTTCCACCCGGAGCTGACCTGGAAAGCCGGGCGGTGCTCAAGGCTTGCATCGGGGCGCGGGCCGCCGTGGCGGAGCTCAAGCAGGCGGGGCGGCTGCTACCCAATCAGGATGTGCTGATCAACACCATCCCCCTGCTCGAGGCACGGGCCAGTTCCGAGATCGAGAACATCGTCACCACCACGGATGAGTTGTTCAAGTTTGCTCAGGCCGACCGCGAGGCCAGGGACCCAGCCACTAAGGAGGCCTTGCGTTACCGGACCGCGCTGCGACGTGGGGTGGAGTCGTTGAAGAAGAGACCGCTGGTGACAGCCACCGCGGTGGATGTGTGCCGCACGTTGCTGGGCATCGACCTGGACGTGCGCCGTGTGCCGGGGACAGCGCTGCTGAACCAGGCCACCGGGGAAGTGATTTACACGCCGCCTGAGGGTGAAGCCTTGCTGCGGGGGCTGCTCGCCAACTGGGAGCGTTTTCTTCACGACGCCGAGGGGGTCGACCCCCTGATTCGGATGGCGGTGGGGCACTACCAGTTCGAGGCCATCCACCCGTTCACCGACGGCAACGGTCGTACGGGGAGGATTCTCAATCTGCTCTTTCTGGTAGAGCAGGGCCTGCTGGACCTTCCGATCCTCTATCTGAGCCGTGCCGTCATCCGCACCAAGGCGGACTACTACAGGTTGCTGCTGGAGGTCACCACGGTGGGAGCATGGGAGGAATGGATTCTGTATCTGCTGGGCGCGGTGGAAGAAACGGCCCGGTGGACCACGGAGCGGATCCAGGCTATTCGACGATTGATGGAGGAGACCGCTGACTACGTCCGGGCGGAAGCGTTCGGGGCGTACAGCCATGAACTAGTGGAGCTGATTTTCGTCCAACCGTACTGTCGCATCAAGAACGTGGTCGATGCGGGGATTGCCAAACGCCAGACCGCGGCCGTGTACCTCAAGCGGCTGCGAGACATAGGCGTTCTCGAGGAAGTGAAGGTTGGTCGTGAGAAGCTGTTCGTCAATCCCCGATTGATGAGGCTTCTTAATGCGGAGGTGCCAGGCGATCCGAGTTAGATCGGAAGAGCACACGTCTGAACTCCAGTCACACTGATATATCTCGTATGCCGTCTTCTGCTTGAAAAAAAAAAAAAAAAAATATATAGATCAAACGACACTATCGACGACA
>CAJVYZ010000397.1 GCA_913009915.1 uncultured Gemmatimonadota bacterium
CCTGTGGGGTGGTGTAGGCGTGATCTCTTATATCTCTTTCTAATTGTCTTACTCTGTCTTTTTTTTTTTTTTTTTCAAGCAGAAGACGGCATACGAGATATATCAGTGTGACTGGAGTTCAGACGTGTGCTCTTCCGATCTGGTTGGGGGCGGATGCATGGTCCACCTCCACGTGGTATGTCCAGCAGTTGCGGCGGTCCTACCGCTTGCGAGCCAGCCCCTTGGGTTTGAGGCACTTCGGCGCCGGCCCTCTCGTTCAGTTATGTCACGATTCTAAGGCCGGTGGTGACAACCGGATGATAAGATTGTGTGAAATAATCTTTAGAATTCGGGAGGCGACGGTGACACAGAGGGCCTACCGTAGTAACTTGTTGTCACAAAACATCTTAGACCATGTGTCCCCGATGAAGGATGCTCGTGGCCTTTGGCGGTTGCACGCCTCCAACGGGGCCGGTCGCTTTCCATAAGGATCTTTCCTGGTGAGTTCACCCCCCCGTTAATCCGTGACTTCATAACATCTCAGTGGTCTCGGGGCAGCCAAGTGACCAGGGCGCCCCCGGCGCGAGAGCAACTTGATCCAGCTGACAAGGCTCAAGGGGGTGGCTGTGTCATGGTATCGCGCGGGAGCACTAGCAGTCCTGATGGTATTGTCTTCGGCTCCGCTGCTGGTGCAGGACGGCGGAGATGAGTTGGAGGAACTGTCACAGCAGGCGGCGAGCCCCATCGCCTTGATGAGCTTTCCGTTTCAGAACAACACCGATTTCGGCCTGGGGGGTGGCTATGTTCGTCCGCGGTCGACGATGAGAACCGGACTCCCGATCTCCCGGTCGATCAACAGGTCCGGGGTTCGACGGGAATCGAATACCGCATCAGCTGGGGTTGGACGGTCGGCGCCAATTACACGTTCCTGTGGTTGGGCCAAAACAAGATCGACCAGACGCGGCCTCTCCCGGGGCGGATCGTCGGGGACTACGATGCCTATCTGCACGTGATCGGTCTTCATGGATCGGTGTGGTTTTGATGGGATGTCGCCCTTGCACGAAGCCTGGGCCTCGCCCCTATGATTGAGCGACGCCGATTCGCGCTGTCTTGGGATTGCAGCTATCGTATCGTCTGTCGAAACGCAGTCAAAACCACGAGCCAATATCACGCACAGCCGAGGCTGGAATCATGCGCCTACCGCAAACGGCAGTCACTGGCCTTCTTCTTCTCATTGCCGTGCCCTCTGTGGCACTAGCGCAGGTTCCTCCCCCACCTGACGGCGCCGATGCGCTGAACGACCTCTACCGGGGCAAGGCGTACTCGCCATACGCCGGCCGCAACTTCCCCAGCCGTGTGTTATGGGGCGACACCCACCTGCACACGTCGTACTCCATCGATGCTGGGGCGTTCGGCAATCGTTTGGGTCTGGACGACGCCTACCGCTTCGCTCGGGGGGATGAGGTCACCACATCGACAGGGCTCATGGCCCGTTTGTCCCGGCCTCTGGATTTCCTGGTGATCGCGGACCACTCGGACGCAATGGGGTTCTTCCCCGACCTGTTCGCGGGCGCACAACATGTCCTCAACGATCCGCTCGGTCGGGACTGGTACGACCGGATCCAGGCCGGCGACGGTGTCAGCGTTGCGCTCGAGATAATCACTATGGCCTCCCAGGGCGACCTCCCCGATGTGATCGTGGAGAACTACGGCCCTGACGCCAAGGCCTATCGGGGCGCTTGGCAAGCGACCGTGGACGCCGCGGAGGCGTACAACGATCCGGGCCATTTCACGGCGTTCATCGGCTACGAATGGACCTCGCTGGTGCGCGGCAACAACATGCACCGCGTCGTCATCTACCGGGACGGGGGAGACAAGGGGAGCCAGATGGTGCCGTTCACCATGAGTCCCCCTATGGGAAGCACCAATCCACGCGATCTGTGGCGCTGGCTGGAGACGTATGAAGAGAAGACGGGAGGCGAGGTGCTGGCCATCGCCCACAACGGCAACCTTGCCAACGGCATCATGTTTCCACTCGAGGCGCAGTACGACGGGCGGGCCCTGGACGAGGAGTACGTGACGGAGCGTGCGCGATGGGAACCCCTCTACGAAGCGACCCAGATCAAAGGCGACGGGGAGACGCATCCGTTCCTGTCGCCGGACGATGAGTTTGCCGACTACGAGACGTGGGACGTGGGCAACCTCGACGTGTCGGAGGCCAAGACCGACGGCATGCTGGCCGGGGAGTACGCCCGAGAAGCGCTGAAGCGCGGGCTGGCCATCGAGGCCCGCCTGGGCACCAACCCATACGCGTTCGGCATGATCGGCTCCACCGACAGCCACACGTCGCTGGCCACGGCCCAGGAGGACAACTTCTTCGGCAAGCACTCCGGCTACGAGCCCAGCCCCGAGCGCATGACCCACCCCTTCATGAGCACGGAGAGCGGCACCATCTACGCCTGGCAGCAGGTGTCATCGGGGCTGGCCGCTGTGTGGGCCACGGGGAACACTCGCGAGGCCATCTTCGACGCCATGGAGCGGAAGGAGGTCTACGCCACCACGGGCTCGCGCCTGGCCGTCCGTTTCTTCGGCGGGTGGGACTACACCGAGCAGGACATGAACAGCCGGCAGCCGGCCTTCGCCGGGTACGAAAAGGGCGTGCCCATGGGTGGCGATCTTCGCGCCCGGCCCTCCGGTGCGGGGGCGCCGACCTTCATGGTCTACTCCCTCCGGGACGCCCAGGGCGCCAACCTGGACCGGATCCAGATCATCAAGGGGTGGCTGGCCGAAGACGGTGAGACGCACGAGCAGGTTTACGACGTGGCCTGGTCCGGGGGCCGGCAACCGGGGACCGACGGCAAGCTGCCTCCTGTGGGCAACACGGTGGACGTCGCCAATGCCAACTGGACGAACACCATCGGGTCGGCGGAACTCGGCACGGTATGGACGGATCCGGACTTCGATCCGGCTCAGAAGGCGTTTTACTACGCTCGGGTGATCGAAATCCCCACGCCGCGGTGGACCACGTACGATGCGTTCCGTTTCGGGATTCCCATCCCGGAGGGCGCCCCAACTACTACGCAGGAGCGGGCGTACACGAGCCCGATCTGGTACACGCCCTAGGAGCGCGGACACCAGCTGGGACACCGCCGTGGTCATGCGCGGTTCTGGTTGCCAAGACATTGCTCTGAAAGGGTTTAACATCTCGGCGGGTGCTACGCCCCGGGCCCATTATCCCTGGCCCCCGGGGCTTCGCCCGGCTGCGGCCGAGTGCCCTAACTCCCACTGCCACATCCCCTTGACTTACCCGAAGCCCCCCTCTAGCTTCCGGGTCTGTCAATTTTTGGGACCCCAAACGGGACGCAACAACAGGGTTTATGCCGACCATCAATCAGCTCGTCCGCCACGGCCGCAAGCCGCTCAAGGCCATCGACAAGGCCCCGGCGCTCAAGAAGAACCCGCAGAAGCGTGGCGTGTGCACTCGGGTGTATACCACCACGCCCAAGAAGCCGAACTCGGCGCTGCGCAAGGTGGCGCGGGTGCGGCTCACCAACGGGTTCGAGGTTACGGCATATATTCCGGGCGAAGGACATAACCTGCAGGAGCACTCGATCGTGCTGATCCGCGGTGGCCGGGTAAAGG
>CAJVYZ010000398.1 GCA_913009915.1 uncultured Gemmatimonadota bacterium
CGATATTCACTATTCCTGGCACTCAATATTCATTACTCAGCTGCCCCCGCCCCCCTTCCGCGGCATCGGTATCACCGAACTCACCGTCTTCAAGTAGTTCTGATAGCGCTCCCCAAAAGCCTGCAACAGATCCCGCTCTTCCAGCTTGACGCCCACCAGGATGTATGCTGTGGTGGCGATGGTGAACAGCAAGTGACCCTGCGTCATCAGCGGTGCGCCCCAGAAGGCGAGCAGGAAGCCGAACATGATGGGATGCCGGACAAACTGGTAGAGCCCCGGTGTGCGAAATCCGATGTGCGTGTATTCCTGACCCTTGAGCCGCATCCACACCTGCCGCAGGCCGAACAGGTCGAAGTGACTTATCAGGAAGGTGGACACCAGGACGGTGACCCATCCGACCCAGAACACCACCGTCAGGATGGTGCCGACCATCGAACCCTCGAAGTTCCACACCTCGGTTGGCATGGGCCTCCATTGCCAGAAGAGCAACAACAGCAGCAAACTGGCGAAGAGGACGTACGTGCTCCGCTCCACGGACTTGGGCACGAACGTGGTCCACCACTCCTTGAAGCCCGGGCGGGCCATGACGCTGTGCTGGACGGCAAACAACCCCAGAAGCACCGCATTGATGAGGATGCTCATGCCAAGGGAGGAGGCTTCTCCGGAGTCCACGCTCTTGGGGACGACGAAGTTGCCAAGGAACCCGATGGCGTAGAGGAACGACAAGAGAAACACGGAGTATGCGATCGTGCCATAGAGAAAAGCGATCAGCCGGGTCATAAAATCCTCCTTGTCAATGTCGATACTGGCGGGTGAATCCGCGTAGGAATTCAATCGCCCCTCCGAAGGTACGGTTGGGTGAGTGAGTCGTCCAGTTGGACCCTTCACCCCTTGCAATCGTGTCTCACAAGCGATACTGGAAGATCAATTTCGGATGTCGTCGAGGGGACTGCGCGGCGCTGCAATGAGGTCTGCCTCGGCCACTATCGTCGGGCCCTGGTGCTTGGTCAGTAGTAAGTATATATTTACTTACTTACTGATCCAGGAGCCCGTCGCGTGCCCGTTACCCGCACCCGCAAACCCACCGAGATCCGCCGCCGCGAAATCGCTGACGCCGTGCTGCAGGTCATCGGCCAGCAGGGCGCCACCTCGCTCACGGCGGCGACGATCGCCGCTGAGGTGGGCGTCACGCCGGGGGCACTGTTCCGCCACTTCACCTCGCTCGACGGCATCCTCGAAGCGGCGGTCGAACGGGCCGTCGAGCAGGTAGCCGCGACGTTTCCGGATCCGGGTAGCGCGCCGGTCGACCAGCTGATGGCGATCGCCGCGGCGCGCATCGACCTGTTCACCCACAACGGCGGCATCGCCTGGCTGCTCCTCTCCGACCAGGTCTACCTCACCCTCCCGGAGCCCGCACTGGCGCACCTGGACGATCTGGTCAGGCGCTCGCGGAAATTTCTGCTGGAAGCGATCCGCGCGGGCGCCAAGGACGGCACCATCCGCTGTGACGTGGCCCCCGAAGTCCTCCTGCTGCTGTTCACCGGCACCGTCCACGCCATCATTGGCACCGCCGGCGCGCATCGCCGGGGGGGGGGACGGCAGCCCACACCCACGCGGGTGCTGGAGGCACTGCGCCTGCTCCTGTCTCCCGTGTCACCGACAAGGAAATACCCATGACGATAACTGCTGAAACTTCAATCGGATCCGTCGCGGCCGAGCATCCCCTCGCCACGCGGGTCTTCGCCCGCCACGGCATCGACTTCTGCTGTGGTGGCGGTCTTCCGCTGAGCGAGGCATGCGCTGCCCGGGGGGTGGAACCGGACCTCGTCATCGCGGAAATTGACCGCGAGATTGCCACTTCGGCGAGTGACGAGATCCGCTGGGAGGATGAGCCCCTTGCCGATCTCATCGAGCACATCGTGCGCCACTTCCACGGGCCGCTGCGCGAGGAGCTGCCGCGTCTCGCCGGCATGGCCAAGAAGGTCTACGCCGTGCACGGCCAGAAGGACCCGAAGCGCTTCGGGGAGATCGTCGAAACGCTTAAGGAGCTGCGCACCGAGCTCGAGGCGCACATGATGAAGGAGGAGCAGGTGCTGTTCCCCATGATCCTTGCAGGCCGTGGTCGGATGGCGATGGGACCCGTCTCCGTCATGGAGGAGGAACACGCCCATGCGGGCGACATACTGCGCCGCCTGCGCCAACTCACGGACCAGTACCAGCCTCCGGAGGACGCCTGTAACACGTGGCGGGCGCTGTGGGCCGGCCTCGAGGATCTCGAGCACCAGCTGCACCTCCACATCCACCTCGAGAACAACATCCTGTCCCGCCGTGCGCTGAGATCCTAGGGAGCAATGGGTAGGAGGTAGGTTTGGGGGGCAGTGATTTAGGGAGCACTCAGAGATGGGTGCTCTTTTTCTTGTTGGTGGAATATCCCTCGCCATTCACCATTCCTGCCACGCTACCGGCCGCAGCCTAATCCGGCAACGAAATCTCAGGGCTCGGAAACTTGTCTCTGTACTGCGAACGCGCGATCCATCAACCACTGGTGACCGGACCGAATGAAAACTGCGGATTCCAGCCAGTTGGTAGATGCCCAGCTGGTGTACCCAACGTTCCTACAATCTTCGTGTTGAAGTTCACCATGTCGTATATGCCAAGTTTTCTACCTCCGCGGCTCTCCTCCATTTGTCGGAGAAGGGCCTCGAAACCATCTAGGTCCATACGTAAGCCATCCATGATGAACTCAAAGTCGGGTGTTGTCGCCGCTCGCATTGCCAGGTAATCAAAGGTGTGAGCATGTTCTTGAAATGATCGCGCGGCCGCTTCGACCTCGTTCGGGTCAGCCGGAGGTGTCTGGCCCTGAGGGGTACAGGTGAAGCTGGCAGCCACAACGAGTCCCAAGAGCGCAGTTCTTTTCATAGTATCGTCCGATCACAGGAGGCTCACCGACCGTGACACGTCGGTCGAACTAGCATCGCACCGAGAGCGCGCTGCCGTTCTCCGGAGAGCTTCTACGCTACAGGCCGCACCCTAATCCGGCAAGGCAATCCGCCCCATGGCCCCAAGCCCCTCTGAGCCCCATATTGCCCTGATGCCTTCCTCACTCGAAGACCTGAGAGCAGCGCTAAAGGGCCGCTACGAGATCGACCGGGAGATCGGTCAGGGCGGCATGGCCACCGTTTACCTGGCCGACGACCTGCGCCACGAGCGCAAGGTGGCCGTCAAGGTGTTGCGCCCCGACCTGGCAGCCGCCTTGGGCCCCGAGCGGTTCCTCCGCGAGATCAAGATCGCCGCCAACCTGACCCACCCCCACATCCTGCCGCTGTACGACTCGGGCGAGGCCGACGGTTTCCTCTACTACGTGATGCCCTACATAAAGGGCGACACACTGCGAGAGCGCATCGAGAAGGAAGGCGAGCTGCCGGTGGCGGAGGCGGTGCGCATCATCCGCGAAGTGACCGACGCGCTGGCGTTCGCCCACTCGCAGGGGGTGGTGCACCGGGACATCAAGCCCGACAACGTCATGCTCTCGGGCCGGCACGCCATGGTGATGGACTTCGGCGTGGCCAAGGCGGTGAGCGAAGCCACCGGACGCACTACGCTCACCACCGCCGGCG
>CAJVYZ010000399.1 GCA_913009915.1 uncultured Gemmatimonadota bacterium
TGGGGCTCCCGTTATCGAACCGGGAGAAACCGGGACGGCGTACATCACGCCCATCAATCCTGCGAACTATCGGTACTTCAGTTTCGCTTCGATGGTCATTCCGTCCAACGATACGTTCATTGGCAACGAAGACCCTATGCAGTACGAGGTATTCACACTAGCTGGCGCTATCAACGATCTGTCCGGCGTGTTTACCATCCAGATTTTTGGAAGTGATCTGCTCGACGCCGGTACCGAAGAAAACAACGCCGTTGGGGCCGCGTTTTCGACAGGAGGTACTGCGACGGATACGACGGACGGAATTGGGCCTGCTGGAGATCTCATGGAGTTTCTCAACACGAACACTCCGTCAGGGCTAACGATCACGGATTTCATTGATTCCGGTGAACTGGTGGCAACGATAACCATCAGCCAGGTGCCCGAACCTTCCTCGGCACTGTTGCTGATTAGCGGTGTGCTACTTGGCTCTTTAGGATTGGTTCGCCGACGGGTATCCATCGGCTAACGCTTGGACCGTTAACGCTTGGAATCGGCGCGACAAGAAAACGAAGAGGCTGTGGGCTCCGCGTGGTTCGGCAAAATCGCCACCGCGCCGGAGTCGTTCAGGATGTGGGTGATCTGACCGGCGGGGAGCGTCGGGTACACCGGGACGTCAGCGCACCGGGCCGTCAGACAGGCGAGGTCCACGATGGCCCATTCGGGCCTGTTTTCCGACAGAATCGCCACCCGGTCACCGGCGTTGATGCCCAAGGCCAGCAGCCCCATGCTGGTGGCCTCGACTTGCTCGAGGAGATCAGCATGGCTGATGTCGACCCAGGTGCCGCCCCGCTTGACGCGCAACGCCACCGGTCTGTCGGAATAGGCATCCATGGCCTGGTAGAACAGTTCGTTCAACGTAGCTGGAGCGTTCACCACGACCTCCCGTGGAATGGCCACCGCGGCGCGGCACCGCGACGAGCCGGGTGTCAGTTCTCGAAATGTACGATAAACCGTTGCCCTGAACCGGGCACGGCCTCGGTCCCCTGAAACCGGGTTGCCCGGATCTCGACGATGGCACTATCCGGTGACGGGAGTCCCATGACCCGCCATAGCTGCACTGGGGTGATCGGTGTCCCGGCGCCGCCGGTCGTCACGGTATCGATGAGGACCTGCCCCGTTAGCTCGACCGACCGGAGGGAGGGGTCGGGAAAGACGGGATCCACGATCTGGTAGATGATGGTCCCCCCACTAGCGGGTAGGGTATCGCCCAGGTGGTGGCTGTCAAGGCGCGCCACCAGGGCCGGGGTCGAATCCTGTCCGACCGGAACCTGGATGGTGCTGCTGCCCACCAGCACCAGGGTGTCCGGCCGCAGGACTATGGTGAAGGTGATGAAGTTGGAGATCAACGACTCGGACCGGGCCTGGACTCTGCCGGTACCGACGGAGTCGGCGGTCACCAGGCCGGTGGAATCCACGGTGAGGGTGCTGTCGGGCGCACGCCACTCGATGGTGGCGGAGACGTCTTCACCGCTGTTGTCCAGCGCCCGGGCAATGATCCGTGTGGTATCGCCCACTTGGAGGGTCGGTTGGATCGGCGTGAGCAGTTGCAGTGTGGCAACGCCGCTGTCGGTCTCGCTCAGGTTGGAGCATCCGGCCACGAGGAGCAGCGCCAATGTGCCGAGCCGTCTCGCATCCCGCCGGCGGGTGGTGGGACGGGCGGTCGGCCCATCGCGCTCTGCGTTAGCTCTACGGGGCATCAATTGTTGTCGAAGCGAACGACGAACCGCTGGCCGGATCCGGGGACCGTGTCGGCGGTGACGACTATGGTGCTGTCGTCCACCTGGGTGGCGTGCCTGAACCGAAGCCCGGTGATGGCGACGATGGCACTGTCGGGCGATGTCATTCCCGCCACGCGGTTGAGCAGTATCGGAACGAGCGGGGTACCGTCGGGGCCGGTGGTGATCGTATCGATCAGGACCTGGCCGGTGAATTCGACCGACCGTTGGGTGGGATCGGTGAACACCGGCTCCACCACCTCATATATGACCCGGCCTCCGTTGGCGGGTATGGTGTCACTCTGCTGGTAGCTGTCCAGCCGGGTTACCAGCGACAGAGTCCCGCCCTGGCCAAGCAGAACCCGCACGGTGTCCTCGCCCACGATGACCAGAGTGTCCGGCCGTGGGAGGACGGTTAGGTTGACCGTGTTCGATGCCAGGGTGCCGTTCTTGGCCTGGATCCGGGCGAGGCCGATGAAGTCTCCCCGCACCAGGCCGGTCTGATCGACCTGGACGGTGGTATCGAGCGCCACCCAGTCGATGGTGGTCGACACCTCCCGGCCATCCGCGTCGAGGGCGCGGGCAAATATCCTGGTGGTATCGCTGACATCGAGGGTGGTGATCAGTGGGGCCAGGACCTGGACCTGTACGATGGCGGACCCTGCATCGGTGATGTCGCTGCAGGACAGGAGCGGAAGGAACACCAGCAAACGATGCCAGCGCATGGTCATGACGGCTCGGGGGCCGGACTCTCCTCGATTCCCTTGAGCGTATTCTGGGCGTGCCGTATCCACCGGTCGGCGTCGGGACCCTTGGGGGGCTGCGCCAGGAAGGCCCGCAGGTGGCGTGCCGCGGTCTCGTCGTCGCCCTGATGCTTCAAGAGGAAGGCGATCCCGTAGTGGGCGCCCACCAGGTCGCCGTCCAGCTTCAGGGCCTTGCGGTAGTGCCGTACGGCCTCATCCATCAGCCCTGTCTTGGTAAAGGCTATGGCCATGTTCTGTAGGATGCGGGGATCGGCGGGGTTGTCTCGCAGGGCGAGACGGTACGACGTCAGGGCGGCCTTGTAGTCGCCCTGACGTTCGAGGGCCAGCGCCTCGTTGAGGTAATCCAGCCGTTGGGGGCTGAGCACAGTAGTGCTTTGCCTACCAAACAGCCGACGCCAAAAGCTCATGAAGCTGGCCGGGTGATCCGAGCGGGAGAAATGCGCATAAGTGTCGATTCCTGAGTAAGATAGTGATAGGAGACGCGGCCGCGCAACGCGGTTGCCGGGCCTGTGGCCCACCACTAGCTTGAGACTTGGACCTCACGTTTCCCCGCAGGAGATGGCATGCCCCGGAATCCTGACTCCCGTGACCTCATGGACGTCGACTGGCCCTTCTTTGGCGAGGTTTGCCGGGCGCTGGCCCTCCGGGTCGCCCGTGAGTATGACCCCGAAATAGTGCTTGGCGTGGCCAAGGCCGGTGTCATCCCCGGCGTGGTGGTCGCGTCCATCCTGCAGCGGGAGTTCGCTTCCATGACGGTGACGCGGCACGATGAATTCGCCGCGCCCCAACTCATTGCCGGGCCCCCCGATACGCTCGGCGGGCGTCGCGTCCTCATCGTCGACGAGACCTGTGACTCCGGCGACACGCTGAAGTTGGCCCTCAATGAGGTGCGCGCGCGGCACCCCGCGGACGTGAAGACCGCGGTGTCGTTCCGCACCGGCAGCTATGCGCCGGACTTCCACGCGTTCGAGACGGACAGACCCATCGTCCTCCCCTGGGACCGCGAAGTGGTGCGCGACGGCGAGGTGGTGGTCAACCCGGATTTCGCGGACCATCTGTGAAGGATCGCGTGCGGGACGCGATCAAGGCTTCTCGGGC
>CAJVYZ010000400.1 GCA_913009915.1 uncultured Gemmatimonadota bacterium
AGGGTGCGTCTTGTGTCTACGACATGTCGCTTGTTTACGCATAACCGATTGTGATAAGTGTTTGTATCTGTTATTTTTTTTTTTTTAATGATACGGCGACCACCGAGATCTACACTCTTTCCCTACACGACGCTCTTCCGATCTCAGGTGATGCGGGGCGTTGAACTAATAATCATGGAACAAATTCCTCCTTTTTACGCACAACATTTGGAAGCCGCTTGTCGCATTCTCGCTGATACAGAGAATGGTTTAACGGGCAGCGAAATCAGTTACCTGCTTCAAGATTGCCGGGTCGAAGATGTTTCGCCACAAATGACAAAATGGAAGAGGTTGTTTAATGCGATGGTCGGGGTGCAAAACAAACATCAAGTGGGAAACCACCTGATCATGTTTATCAACCGGGCAATGAACCCAGTCTCATATTCAAGGAGCAAAGAAGCATTTGATTGGAGGCGGAATGAATTGAACGTAGTCCTTGCTTTCTCAGGGTTCTCTGTTCGTGAAGATGGAAAGGTTGTTCGAGCTACAAAAGAAACCACGATCACTGGTGCCCGCGCACGCGCTAACGCTTTGAAGCATGCGCTTGAAGATCGAAAAGCACATCAGGAAATATTCAAATTCTGTCGTGCGGAGATTGTAGATCAAAATTATTTCCATGTAGTACTTGAAGCCATCAAGGGCGTTGCGGAGCGCATTCGCTCCATGTCAGGTCTCACAAGTGATGGTGCCGAACTTGCAAACACGGTTTTTTCAGTCAAAGCTCCATTGGTCGCGATCAATTCTCTAACCACTGAAACAGAAATCAGTGAGCAAAAAGGTTTCAGTAATATTCTCGTAGGCTTGTTTGGCGCAGTACGAAACCCGACGGCCCATGCCCCGAAAATTTCGTGGGAACTCACGGAGCAAGACGCCTTGGATATTTTGTCAATGATTTCGTATGTTCACCGTAAGCTTGATGGCGCAAGGGCTAATCGGGCAAGGGCAGGTATTTAGCCCGCCCTCCCCACACCACCTGGCATGCGGGTCCGCACTAGGCGGTTCATGAGAAGGGGACACGCGAGGGGTCAGGCATAACCATGGGCGTTCATCCACATGGTGGATATCGGTCGGCCCCCGTGGATCTTCTGCTAATCGCCATGGGTCACACCCGTAGTGACCTCAATCGACACGAACAGCATCGTTGAGCCCAAGCTCCTGCAAGATCTGCCGAAGCTCCGCCGCGAGGCCGTTGGCGGATCCCTCGGGTACCGTGACCACGAACTCCAGTCCGATCTTCAGATCCGAACCCGAGCGCAGCTTCGGCAGGATTTTGGTGCCGAGGCGGTTCCATACCTCCGGCGGAACGCTGCCCGACAAGCACAGCGTCCGTGTTGCGGCCGCCGGACCTAGTTCGGGTGTGGGCGCCGGGCCAGGCCCGGGTACTGGCGTGGTCACGGGTCCCGGCTCGAGCTCTGAAGTTGGCGCCGGGGTCGCTGGCTGCCCGGCCCTGAGCGCTCCCGCCGTTGCCTTGCGCAACAAGAACACGCCCGCCTCGAAGGCAACCTCGTCAGGAACTACCGGCTCCTGGAACCACATATGCTCGTAGTTCCTGTCCGCCTTCTTGCCCGACGCGAGGCCGAAGTCCCCGCGGGTGACGAACTCCACGATTTTGGACTTGAGCGTGGTATCGGGATCGACGAGCCGTGTCAGCGATCCATTAAGGAAGCTCTGCCGGAGGCTCGCGAGCGGCCACGCGCCCGATCCCTCCAACGCCGGGGGCCAGTTGCGCTCGATGTATCCAGCGCCGACGGACTCGTTGAGGAAAGCCTCAGACTTGAGCGCCGCGATGACGCGCCCGCAGAGTGTCTCGCCACTGGAGGAGTGGCCCGCGCCGAGATCAATTACCTTGAGCCCGTCGGGTTCCTGGCCGTCCGCGAGAACCGCAAAGCGGTAGTCGCCCCAGACCTCGTCCTTGGCGGTGACCTCTGTGTCCTTGACCTTCGCATGGAGATCCGCCCGGTCGTCGCGATCGAACTCACCGCCGAGCGTGCCCTCCGCCACCTCGCGCGCCACACGTCTCCACGCAAGTACAATCTCCACCTTCTCTCGCAGATCCCGCCCCGGCTTCTTGATGCACCAGACGAGCGCGCCGGGATAGAGCCGCGGCGACTTCCCCCGGTTCTTCGTCCAATCGAAGAACTGCCGGCGCAGCGAGCCCGCGCCGGACCACTCCAGATCCGGATCGGCCACCACCAGCGTCAGCTTCGCCGTATCGGGAATCTCGGCGCCATCGTGCGGGAACGGCATGACTGGAATACTCGCGCCGCGACGGAACTCTTCCTCTACGAGCCTCCGAATCGCCGGCCTGATCTCCGTCTCGTCGTCGAGCGATGCCCTCCGGTCGCTCACGACCTTCTTCATCGTCGGCTGGTAGCCGATCCGGAATCCGTCCGTGCCCACCTTGCGCATGAAGTAGGAACGGTCCTCGAGAGCGAAAGCTGCGTTGTCGATGGAGGTGGTGTCGAGATCCGGCTCGCCGAGCGCGAAACGCAGCTCCGGTAGATGCGCCACCTTCTCCGTCTGCCCACCCGACGACTCGAATAGGATCGAAGTACCGACCCGCCGATGGATGTCCCGTAGCGGCCCCTTGGTATCGGCGTCGAGCGCCCTGGCGTGTGCCCGCACGCCGGCGATGTCCGTGTCGATCGCTGCGACCAACCGCGACTCGCCGAGCTGGCCGAGCACCACGCTCCGGAAATCCGGTTCGGCCAGCGGCGCCGAGCCGAGTGTGATCAGCGGCTCGGTGCGCGCCTTGCGGAATGCGTCCTGCGCGGCAAGCGAGATCCATTGCGCCAGCATCGCCAAAGTTCCGCGTGTCTGCTGGTACTGCGGCAGCGACTGCCACTTGCGCTGGAAGACCGATAGCGTCGCCGGATGGAACGGATAGCAGGCCTCGAAGCGGTGTTGCAGAAACTCGCGCGCCTTGGCCTCGGTCGCCGCGGAGTCCACCGCGGTCCACTCGGGCGGGAGCTGCGCGCGCCGCTCGAAGCACCAGTCGCCGAACGCACGGGCTACGTTACGGCGGATCTTCTCGCTGCCGAGATCCTGAAAGAGCCTCCGCCGTACGACCTCGCTGATCTCGGTCTCGTCGTTGGCGATCAGATCCTTGGCGACGCGACGGACGACCTTCGAGATCTTGTCCTGCCACTCCTGGTCCCACTCGGTCATCTCCACTTGGCTGCGCGGCAGGCTGATCACGCAGGCGCCGTGGGTCGTGCCGGTGGTGGCGACGGTCAGATTCTGGATGAAGGAATGGAAGGAATCGGCGCTCTCGCGGTGCCGATTTAGGAAGTTCAGCACCTCGTCGAAGAGCAGTAACACGGGCGCGTTCGCCGCCTGGAAGACGCGCGCGATGGCGTCGGTTCCGGGAGGGGTGGTCTTTGCAGCCGATCCGAGCGCTTCGACACCCTTCTTCCCGGCGAGCTGGCGGGCGATGTCGATCCACGGCGTCTCGCAGCCTTCGCGCGGATCCCACGCGTTGCCCACGAAGACGGCCACCTTGGCCTTCGGGATGGTGGCCACGCCGGCTTCTCCCACCACGCACTCTCCGCCTGCGTACTCGGGGACCACTTCGC
>CAJVYZ010000401.1 GCA_913009915.1 uncultured Gemmatimonadota bacterium
AGAATCACCAACATCGGCACGTCGACACCACGACCCAGCAGCAGGGGTTTGAGGATGGCGTCACTGAAGCTCACGATTATGCCGTAGACCAGGAAGATCACGGCCACAGTGGTGCTCGAGTGGCCGAAGACGTACACCATCGCCGGACCCAGGACCAGTAGTGGCGGCAGCTGGATGATGGCCAGGAACAAAACGATGAGAGCCCACAGGCCCGCCCCGGGCACGCCGGCGAGTGCCAGACCCACGCCCGACAGCAAAGCCTGAACGACGGCGATTCCCAGGATACCCTGCGCCACACTCCGGATGGTCAGCTCGGAAAGCTTGACGAAGGCCGCACCCTGATCCCCGGCAACCCGCGTTGCCAGTTTCGTTGTCGCGTCTTTGCCGGACGACGCCGAGACGAGGAACACTCCAGCAATAATGAACGAGATCACGAATTGGAGGACGGTCATGGCCAGGCCGCCCAAGGCGCCGGCCAGACGACTGCCCAAGGCCGCAACCTGTGACTGGTAACGTTTGAGCGTGCCCTGCAAATCCTGAGAGGCGGCCGTCCATACATCGGCCAGTGGCTCCCCGATCACCGGCCAGCCGCGCACCTTGTCGGGCGCAGGCGGCACCACGATAGTACCCTCTTCAAGGCCCTTGGCGAGGCCACGACCGTCTTCCACCACCTCACCGAAAAACTGGATGGTTGGAATCAGCAAGGCGGCCAGGGCCAAGAGGGTAAACAGCGTCGCGGCCAACTTGGGCCGGCCGCCAAGGCGCTTGGCCACCTTTTGATGGATGGGCATCACCGCAACGGCGATGATGATGCCCCAGAGGACCGGTTCAATGAACGGCCGCACGATATTGATCGCCCACAGGGTCAGGAGCGCCAGGAGACCGATCCGGATGGCGGCCTCGACGGAGAGCTGGATGAAGCGGCGGTCGGCTTCGGGGTATACGGGAGACGCCATGGTGCAATTCTCCTCTGGTCGGGAATGCATTCAAATATGAAGGATGATGCGAAGTTGCCGCACCGCGGGCCGCTGTCAAGACTAGGCGGGAGACGTCCCGGTAGAGACCGTCGACGATGACCGAACCCGCAGGCAAGAGGAGCCGGGCCGCCACCGAACCCATACCGGTGACGACCCAAACTTGTGGCGGTTACTACTCGTAGGCTTCGTACTCGAACTTCTGTCCACCGACCGTAGCCTCGTACATCAGCCCACCCTCGGCCATGGTCATGATGGCCACGCCACCGTTGTAGGCCAAGTCGGCCGACGCGCTGGCCGAGAACGCCACCGCCGACGCCTGGGCGCCAAACTCGAAGTTCTCCCGGGTGAAGTCGTCGTATGCCGTCTTGTCCTTGAAGAAGATCACCTCGATGAACTTTTGGCCGCCCAGCTGGAAACCGATCGTCACCTGCTTGAGTTCGGACTTGCCGACCGGCGCGCCGCCCCGGTACACGATGCCGTTGCCGTGAGCGCCACCGATGCCGATGCCGCCCTTGCCGACGTTGGGGAACACGGCGTAGGCGTACGAGCTGCTGAACCAGTCGACCATGCCGGCATCCTTCTCGATCATCGTGGCCTTGGCCTCCTCGACCCGATCGAGATCTTTCTGTTTCTGAGCCTCAGCCGGGAGGACCACCATGGCCGCGAGCATCAGCGTGAGGGTGCCTGCTTTCATGGTCCTGGTCATCATGATCGCTTCCTCATGTGGGATAGGATTCCTGTGTTGCTACAATACGAACCGGGCGCGCAGCCCGAACAGCCAGATGGACTTCTCACCGAGATTGTCGGCCGGGTTGATCAGGTACTGTACATCCGGCGTCACGGCCAGTTGTTTTCCGACATACCAGCGCCAGAACAACTCGAAACTACACTGATCCTAAAGGTCCGGCGACCCCCAGGCGGTGGCGTTGGGTTCTCCCCAATTGGCGCCGAACCCGAAAAGGTCTCGCCCCCGCACCGCCTGATATCCGAGGCCGGCGCTGACAGACTTCTGGAGGAGGCTGCCGTCGTCCTCGGTATAGCCGCCCGGAGAAACCTAAGGCGCCATCCTTATCATGTTCCCTAGGTGCGTGAGTACCATCCCCGCTCGACAAGCGGTTACCTGGGTGGACGGAGTTAGTCTCGGACTGGGATTCTGAGTCTGGTCCCCGATCCCGTCGCGACACCAACCGCAGGAACGACGATGAAAAATAGCCTGGCTGGGAGGGTGGAGGCGTTTGATGGCCAGGCGCACATGACCGGTTAGCTGCGCCCCCCCCCCCGATCGACTCAGCCACAGTGTGCGGTGTGGCCGACAGCAGCCGCCGGCAATCTCGCCGATTGCAAACCGCCACTTGCCAGCGGCCCCTCCAGACCGCAACATACCATGTAACTTGGACTTGCTGATGTGACCCTCGATCCGCAAGCGTACATTGGTACACTCACGATTCCCAGTTCAGAACCACCAGCCACCAGCCACCAGCCACCAGCCAAATGACCCCCGACTTCCCCGACCTCCAAGCCGGACTCCCCAGCCGCTACACCCTCGAGAAGGTGATCGCCCGGGGTGGAGCGGCCGTGGTGTATCTGGCGCAGGAGAGGCACCCGGACCGGCGCGTGGCCATCAAGGTGCTGACCGAGGGGCTGGGGTCGCTGGCCGAGCGGCAGCGATTTCTCCGGGAAGTGGACGTCGTTTCCAATTTTACCCACCCACACATCGTACCGGTGTTCTCCGCGGGCGAGGCCGGCAACCACCTGTACTACGTGATGCCGTACCTCGACGGGGAGAACCTGCGCGACCGGCTGAACCGGGACGGTGCGCTTACGGCGAGCGACATCGTGGACATCGTGCGCGACGTGGCCGGCGCGCTCGATTTTGCCCACCAACGCAACGTGGTGCACCGGGACGTCAAGCCGAGCAATCTGCTGCTCGATGAGTCGGGGACGGTCAAGCTGCTGGACCTCGGGTTGGCCCGCATCTACGAGAACGCGGCCGAGCAATCGTCGCTGACGATCGAGCACAATCAGACCGTGCTGGGAACTGCGGACTATCTGTCTCCCGAACAAGCGGTTGACAGTCATGGAGTGGATCACCGGTCGGATATCTACAGTCTGGGTTGCACGTTGTATTTTCTGCTCACCGGGCATCCTCCGTTTCCCGTGGGAAGTCTGACTCAGCGACTGCTGGCTCACCAGAACAAAGAGCCCGCACTGGTCACCGCATCGCGCCCGGACGTGCCGGCGACACTGGTCAGTCTCCTTCACCGGATGATGGCCAAACAGGCCGATGCCCGCCACGCGACGGCCGCCGATTTGCTCGAAGCCCTGACGGCATGGCTCCATGATTCCGTCGACGAGTTTTCGCGATCCTCAGCCAAGGACCGGAAACCGGTCAAACGCCCGAAGACTCGCCGCCGATCTCCGAAGCGATCGGCCCAATCGACGCCTGCCGGACCGGTCGATGCCGCCGCGCGTCCACGCACCTCTCCACCTCCACGCACCTCTCCACCTCCGCATGCCTCCGCGCCACCGCAGGCTCGTCCACCAGCGCAAACCTCGGCACCGTCGCAGGAACGCCGCCGCCGGAAACGTCGGCAGGAGTCAACACCGGTCATCTCCGATGGACCG
>CAJVYZ010000402.1 GCA_913009915.1 uncultured Gemmatimonadota bacterium
GAGGTTAGCTTGGTAGAGTGCTAAAAGCACTGGCAAAGGAGTTGACAAAATACGAGATGCCGTATAGAAGAGAAAGAGAGAAAAAAAAAAAATATATTTAAATTTTTTTTTTAATGATACGGCGACCACCGAGATCTACACTCTTTCCCTACACGACGCTCTTCCGATCTTCTATTGGAAGTCCCAGGAGGAGTTCAAGACCAAGTTCGTCAAGGCGCGCATCGCCGAGGTCACGACCTCCGGCGACGGCCGGCTGCTGGTCAAGGGTGAGAATACCCTGGTCAAGCGCCCGATCGTCATCCCGTTCGACCTCATCGTGCACGCGATCGGTATGGATCCCGACGAAGACAACCCGGAGATCTCCAAGGTCTTCGGCGTGGGGCTGGAGAAACACGGATTCATCGATCGCGCGGAGTTCTACACGAACACCTGCGGGACCATGCGGCGCGGGATGGAGAGTCCGAAGGGGCTGACCTCGTTCCTGGGCGCGCTCACACGCAAGCACGAGATGTTCTCATGGGTGTTGGCGGAAGAGGCGGTCGGGACGATGGGCCAAGCCGCCTTCGACGCGTTGGTCGAGACGGTGTTCACGGCGCGGCGCCGGCTGCCTCGGGCCCTGGTGGGTGCCGGGCTTGATTTGGTCGTGGCCGCCGTCCGGGAACTGCTCTACGGCACCGCTGCGTTGCCGGAGCGCATGGCCGGTTTCGTCGAGACCTTGCATGTGGGCGGCACCAAGGAAAGGCGCGCCGCATGGGATCTGGGTGCGGAATTGCTGCATTACCGCGATTCGGTCCGGTATCCGCTGATGAGCCGCTGGGTCTGGGACGTCAACACCATGACCGGCGCGTTGCGGGAATTGCTTCGCGGCAATGATACGATGCGTGTCATCCCGCTGGACGGGGGCCCTGAGACCTTCGAGGGGGCCCGGCGGGAGATTGCGGAGTTCCTTGCGACGGAAGGTTACTACCAGGACGTCCCGTTCCTGGTGGATCTGTTGCTCGCCAAGGCCTACTCGGATTACGACGATGATTTCGAGAAGGTGATCCAGAGCTACGGTGGCGGCGAGAATGTACACCGGTCTCGGTTTGAAGGACGAGATCATCAAGGACAAGGACATCATCTGGCAGTGCGTCTCCTGCAACAAGTGTACGAACATCTACCCCAAGGACGTGCGGCCCGAGGGGGTGATGAAGGCGCTGGCCCACTGGCTCGAAGACGAGGGCCATACCGAAATCAGGCCATCCCACATCTTCGACGAGGAGTTCTGGGGGCAGGTCGAGCGTACCGGGCGCATCGAGGATGCCCACGTCATCATGGGATTCTTCAAGAAGACGAACCAGCCCCTGATCCAGGAATGGCTGACCGCGTTCACGATGCGCATGATCAAGCACCTGCCGTTCGTCCATCTGATCCGCATGGGGATGAATTTCATGTTCACGCTCAGGACCAAGTCCTGGGGGCACACGGGGAAGGTTCTCCGCGAATACGTGGAACAGCGGGAGGAGGAGGCGCACCGGCGCCGGCAGCAGGTGAAGGAGGCGGCATAATGGCAAAGGTTGCGTACTACCCGGGCGCGCCCTGGAGGACTCGGGCGGCCCCTACGACCGCTCCACGCGGGCGCTGGTCAAGGCCCTCGATCTCGACATGGTCAATCTGCGCGACTACAACTGCTGCGGCGGGGCGCATACGCTCTCGGACGCCGATACCTCCCGCAGCTGGTGCTGAACTTGCTCCAGGCCGCCGAGGACTCCGGAGCCGAGGTGATCGCAACCGAGTGCCCGACCTGCCACTCGGGACTGGAGATGCATCAGGTCCGGGCGGAGAAGGAGTTCGGCATCAAGACCCAGGTCAAGGTCATCTATTTCACACAGCTCCTGGGTCTTGCGATGGGGCTCCCCCCCCGCAAGCTCGGCATCCACGAGAACGTCAGCGACTCCATCGATTTCCTGAAGGAAAAGGGTGTGATCTGAGCCGGAGCCGCACCGCCGGAAACACGACATCCTCATGGATTGCAATGGCTGCGAGTTCCGATAGGAGATCGTTCCATATTCGATGCGGGTCTACGGTCCTCCCTCCGGTGTCCTGTGCGGTGTGCGGCGCGCGAATTGCCCCGCGCCAAGCTCCGGGAACCTGCCGACCCACGGGGTGCGAGATGACGGACGATGAGCTTCGGGACGACGACAGCGAGAAGACCGTGGTCATTATCATGACCAGCGGTCCGAGTACGCCGCAACGCTGCGCTACCCCGTTCTACCTCGGATCGCTGCTGGCCGCCATGGACGCCGAGGTGCACATCTTCTTCACCATGGAAGGGGTACGGCTGATGGAGAAGGGTGTGGCCGAGGGGCTGATCGCCATGGAGGGGGGGAAACGCATCATCGAATTCATCCGCGACGCCAAGCGCGCGGGCGTCACCCTTCACGTTTGCCAACCCGCTTTGCCCGGGTATAAAATCGATTCGGGGCTCGACCTGATCGGTGAGGTGGACCACGTTTCCAGGGCGGGAATGCTTGCCGATCTGATCCTATCTTGTGATAAGGTGTTTTCCTTCTGAAGGCCGAGCCGGCGATGAGCCGGGCCGCGTGGCGGGTGCCGCTTGGGTACGGATTACAATCTTGTGAGGAGGTAGAGATGGGCGCCGTGCGAGGATGTAACTTCCCGGAGGACCTGTACTACAACGTCGAGAACAACGTCTGGGCACGGCGGGAAAGCGACGGAACGGCGACCATCGGACTGACCGCTTACGCGGCCTCGCTGGCCGGGCAGATCGTCTCCTACACGCCGAAGAAGGTCGGCAAGGACGTGAAGAAGGACAAGTCCTGCGCGACGGTGGAATCCGGAAAATGGGTCGGTCCCGCCAAGGTGCCCGTGGCCGGCGAGGTGATGGAAATCAACGATACAGTCGCTTCCAAACCGGGTCTTATCAACGAGGATCCCTACGGTGCCGGCTGGCTGGTCAAGATCAAGCCGGTCGACTGGGACGCCGACTCGGGCGATCTCAAGACCGGCGCCGACGCCCTCGCGGCCTTCGAGGTCAAGATGGAGTCGGAAGGCTTCGGCGGCTGCTGAACGGGTCCGCCGATCCCCGCCGCGGATCGCACGGTGAACAGGGGGGGCCGCGCGCCGTGCAGAGTCCCCGGATCGTCCCTATGAGCGACTGGTACGAGATTGTACGGTGCGTGGAGCCGCTGGAGGACGTGCCTCTGGATCACGCATTGGTCCGGGACCTGCAGCGAGCGTGTGAGGCGCGTGCGGATCGACGACCCGACACGGTTCACTTCTATACCCCCACCTTCAAGAGTTTCCAGTCCTCCGAGATTTCCGGCTGCGGTAAGAGCGCTTGGCCGGCGGTGTCGACTACCGCCGGCGAGTGCAAGCTGCAGTGCGATCACTGCAAGGCCAAGATCCTGGAGTCCATGATCCCGGCCCGCACCCCCGAGGCGCTGTGGCGGATCGTCAACGGGGTGATCGAAGACGGCGCCCGCGGCATGCTGCTGACCGGGGGATCCAACCACCGCAACGAGGTGGAGTACGGTCCCTACTACGCCACGATCCGCCGTATCAAGGACGAGTTCCCGGACTTCCGTATCGCGCTGCATA
>CAJVYZ010000403.1 GCA_913009915.1 uncultured Gemmatimonadota bacterium
GGAAGGAGGCGGTTGTGATGAGGGGTGGCCGGCGGGTCGTGGTCAGGGTGGACGGGGACGAGGGGGACGAGAGCGTGGTGGTTCGGCGGACCCTCGCGGGCGACCAACCAGAGGTGACGTTCCCCATTTTGCCACCGAGCGTGGCTACGACGCCCCGGCCGGAGGAGTAAGCCGGGTTCATCGGCCAGGTCAGTGGAGGACGGTGGACGGAGAAAAATCGTTGACGGTGGGCGATTCAGCCAGGCAAGCCCTGGCGCTCCGAAAAGCGAGGCCGTACCATAGGCCGAATGACCGACCCGTTCCTCCAAGCCGCCATCGATGAAGCGGCCCTCGGCCTCAGCGAGGGCGGCATTCCTATAGGCTCGGTCCTGGTACACGAGGGCCGCATCATCGGCCGCGGCCACAACCGGCGGATGCAACAGGGGAGTGCCGTGCTGCACGGGGAGATGGACGCCCTGGAAAACGCCGGGCGCCAGCCGGCCCACGTCTATCGTGCCTCGACCCTGTACACCACCCTGTCCCCCTGCCCCATGTGCTCCGGTGCCATCCTGCTGTACGGCATCCCCCGCGTGGTCGTGGGGGAGAACCAGACGTTCATGGGCGACGAGGCCCATCTGCGGAGACGGGGCGTCACCGTGGACGTGGTGCACGACGACCGTTGCCGGGAACTCATGGCCCGGTTCATCGAGCGGCATCCCGAGGCCTGGGCCGAGGATATCGGGGAGTAATAGGCTGAAGCGGTTGGCTCCCTACTAAAAGAGGGCTAAGAGGGAAAAGAGGGCTAAGAGGGAAAAGAGAGCTAAGAGGGCTAAGAGGGACTCACCACAAGCCACCTCTTAGCCCTCTTTTCCGTCTTTTCCCTCTTTTCCCTCTAGTCGGTCGGCACGATGTGCTGCGAAATGTGCCCGTGCAGAATCCGCCACTCGCCTCCTTCGCCTCGCACGAGGACAAACGTCCGCGCCGACATGGTGAGCGGCGAGACCATGCCCTCTTCGTAGGTGGTGGTCTGCGTGTTCTGCGAGGTCACCACAACCGCGTCGCGTCCGAGGACATCGAATTGCAGCGGAGCGAAGTTCTCCATCATGGTGGAGACAACAGGCTCGTAGAAGTCACCTATAGTAGTGGCCAGCCCACTCCGGTCCCACACCATGCCGTGAAACGCGAAGATGGCCCCGTCAGCCACCCGCGCCATGACAGCCTCCTGGTCAGCGGCACCCATGGCGTCGACGATCTCCTGCCACGCCACCCGGGCAGAGGCTTCGACGTCGGCTCGCTCGGCGTCGGTCATTGCGGCGGGGGCGGGGGCACAGGCCGAGGCAACCATTGCGGCCACACCACAGAGGAACAGTCCGGGACGGATCATCAAGTATCTCCTTGCCAATAAACCGCGCGCCTAATGAATGAGGTCGGCGAGAAGACCCTGGGCGGTCGCGGCACCCGACCAAGAGCCGATCGGGATCGAGCCCGAAGCACAGACAATACTCAGGAAGCGCCCGCTGTCAAACCCGGCCCGGAGCCTTGGTTGCGGAGCCCTGCCTTGCTGTTCCGCGGCCCCGCCATGATATCCGGTGGACTTAGTCGAGCCTGGTATTCCCCTGGTATCGCGCCAGCGCCCGCACTCCCCCGTCCTGGTCCAATACCAACACCTGATACGGATCCGCCCGGCCGTCGGGCATTTCCATCCCGGGCGAGCCGATCGGCATGCCCGGCACCGTCAATCCCTTGACCGGCTCCCCCGACTCCAGCAACCGAATGACCTCTGCCGGTGGAACGTGGCCCACCACGACGTAGTCACCAACCACGGCGAGGTGGCAGCTCTGGAACTCCGGAGGAATGCCGTGTTCGGCAAACACAGCCGCCATGTTGACCGTCAAGTTGTTGTCGACATCGAACCCCTGGGCGACCATCTGATCGGCCCAGTCGCCGCAGCAGCCACAGGTGGGACTCTTGTAGAGGGCGATGGTCTGCGACCCTCCGGCCGCGGACGGGACGACCATCATGGCGGCAACGGCGATCGCCACCACGGCGGCGGCCACAATGAGGATGCGGGAGCGTTTATCGAGCGGCACGAGGACTCCTCCGGTAGTCGTATGGCCCAGCTAACACCCACAACTATAACGAAGTTCCGGACGATTAATGAAGGGCCGGCACGAGGCAGTGTGAAACCCGTGACCGACCGATCCTTCATGTTTTCTTCACGGTACCATCAGCCACGACACGCCATCTTGCAGCTGGTTAGGAGTGTGGCCATGGGCGATGAATACTCCCGCCTCGTCGAGGCGTTACACGACCGATACCGCATCGAGCGGGAAATCGGGCACGGCGGGATGGCGGTGGTGTATCTCGCCACCGACCTCAAACACGACCGGCCGGTGGCCGTCAAGGTGTTGCGTCCCGAAGTGGCCGTGGCCCTCGGCGCCGGATTCGCCGAGGCGGCTTAGCTGTTCGAAGAAGCCGCCCAGGTGCGAGAGGACTATCAGGCTCAGTTTTTCGCGGCCCAATCACTCGAGGCCCTCGATGGCAATTCACTCGAGGCCTACCGTCGTGCCCTCCGGGTGGTCGAGCAACACGTCGAGCTCAATCCTGACGACTCCCGGGCGGTCACCATGGGCGCCGTGGCCCTGTGCCGGCTGGGTGAGCAGCAGCGCGGACTCGAGTGGGCCGAGCGTGCCCTGAGGATAGACCCCGACGACGCCGGCGTGGCCTACAATGTGGCCTGCGTCTATGCCGTCGAGGGGAAGGTGCGGGAAGCCATCGCCACGCTGGAGACCGCGGTGAGGAACGGCTTCGGCAACGTGGACTGGGTGAGCAACGATCCCGATTGGCAGCGGTTGCGGGGTAATCCCCAGTTCCAGGCCCTGCTACGCCGTCAGGGCGAGGCGGCGAAGACGGACGAAGTGGGGTGAGGTCGAGCCCGTCTATATGCCGACGGCGTTGTCCCGGTCAACCGCCGGAACGCCCTGTTGAATGCCGCCGACTCAGAGTACCCCAGCTTGGCGGCGATGGCACCCACCGGAAGATCGGTGTCCCGCAGAACGTGGCACGCCACTTCCCGCACCACGTCATCCCGCAGTTCGCGGAAGCTGATCTCCTCGGCCCGCAGTTTCCGCTTCAGCGAACTGAGGGACACCGCCAGGTGGCGGGCGACCTGCTCGGCTGAAGCGTCCTTCCCCTCCAGCTGTTCCAGGATCTGCAGCCGGACCTGCCCCGCGAACGACCCCTCCTGCAGGGCCCGTTGCAACAACGCTTCGGCATGATCAGTGAGAACCTGCAGCAGCCGGGGGTCGGTGTCGCTCACCCGGTAATCCAGGATGGCACGATTGAAGTAGAAGCCAGTGGTGCGTTGCCCGAAGGCTATTTCCTGGCCGACAACCCGATGCAACTCCACTAGGTCCCGAGGCGCTTCGTTGGTGAAGGCCACGCGCGTCGGATTCCACGTCGGCCCGATCCGGGCACGAATGAGCTCCACGAAAAATCCCAGAGTCCATTCGTTGTCGTGCCGCCGCGAGACGGTGATGGGACCGTCCACCTGATAGACCAACCGGCCCAGGGCTCCGGAGGTCGAGAACTGAACGGTGGCGCCGCGGTAGAACG